>NZ_JRMK01000082.1:0-19781 GCF_000972925.1 Mycobacterium sp. UM_Kg1
AGATGTGTATAAGAGACAGGCCGATCCGCGTCAGTTGATCCCGTCGAACACGATGGACTCCATCAGCCTGCGCAGGCAG
The DNA here is from genome assembly GCF_000972925.1 of Mycobacterium sp. UM_Kg1. Classification (NCBI taxonomy): domain Bacteria; kingdom Bacillati; phylum Actinomycetota; class Actinomycetes; order Mycobacteriales; family Mycobacteriaceae; genus Mycobacterium; species Mycobacterium sp. UM_Kg1. The sequence continues at coordinate 80 of NZ_JRMK01000082.1, forward strand.
GCCTGCGCATAACCCGGTCCTCCGGCAAGGAATCCGGGACCGGGGATCTCGCCGCCTCGGGCCACCCGACTCAAGTCGTCCACGAGTGCTGCCAGCGCGTGCACCAGGAACTTCGCGTACTTGCGATCCAGCTCCGGCCGGATCGCCATGAGCGGGCGGGTCCAGGTTTCGATGAACGCACGTTCGGAATCGCGCAGCAGTTCACGCTCCGCGGGCGCCAGGTTCACCCGCTCGGTGTCATAGACCGACGCCAACTCGGGGTTGGCGAAAACGGTGGCCACGTATGCCTCGATCAACCGGCGCAGCGCCTCGTCCGGCTCGGCGAAGACACCGGCGATGGCCGACATCTCACCGGCAATGCGGTCCACCGCGCGCTGCAGCCCGGTGGTCAAAATGTCGCTCTTGCTGGAGAAGTAGCGGTAAACGCCGGATGCCGGCACGCCGACGGCATCGGCGATCTCGGTCACGCCGGTCTCGGCATATCCCTGCTTGCCGAACAGCAGCACCGCCGAGTGCAGCAGCGCCTCGTAGGGGCCGGCGTCCGGGGTGAAGATCCGCCACACCGAGGGCCGGCTGACCCCGATTTCCTCGGCACGCGGCAGTTGCGCGGCGACCAGTGACCGCGACGCGGCGATGAGCAGCGGCTTGATCTCGTCGTCCGGCAGTTGCAGCCGGTGCCCGATGATGCTGCGGGTGACGCTGACCAGCGCCACCGTCAGCGTCCACTGCTCCAGGGAGTTCAGTTCCGGGCGCAGAACGGCGATCGGCCGTTTCAGGCGGGCACCGACCGTCTGCATCTGCGCCATGAGCTTGGTGTAGTCGTCGGGCTGCAGGTAACGGGCCTGCCACCGGAACAGTCCGCTGGCCTCGCGGTTGATGATCGACGACGAGATGAGCCCGTCGATGATGCGGTCCAGCACCGCCGCGGCGTCGTCGTGCACCTCGCCGTCGGACACCTCGTCGACGAACGCGGTGGAATCCACGAGCTGCTGACCGAGCGAGCCGACAACAACGGCGAACATCTCGTACTTGCTGGGGTAGTGCCGGTAGAGCGCCGGCGCTGAGATCCCGACCTTGGAAGCGATCGCCTCCATGCTGGTGGCGTGGTAGCCCTGCGCACTGAAGGTCTCCGCGGCAGCACGGGTGATTTGGGCCTTGCGATCTTTGGGGCGGCGCTTTATTCGGGCGCCGTTACGGGCGACAGGGTCGTTCGTGGCACCTAGCGAGGTCACCACCCCCCGATCAACTCAGGTCAGCTTTGTTCGTGTGCACAGCATTATTTAACACAGCCGGGTTAACGGCCTGCAGCGGACTCGACATTGAGTCCGCTTGTTCCTACGGCCCCAGTGGCGCCCGCTGACGTTTGTCGCGGGCCGGGACCCCGTTGGGTCCGCCGATGGACTGCGCATAGTGTGCCACTGCGAACGCCGCTGCGGAGCCGGTTAGCTCCAACACGCCCTGATCGATGTGTTCGACGGTGTCTCCGGGGCCGCGGTAGTTCGGGTCGAAGGCCGCGCCCGCCGTTCCGCCCCACAGCCGGGCCTGCGCGGCGGTCTTGAGCCCAGACGCCCCGGTGGTGATGCCCCCGACCGGCACCCCGGCGACGACGAACGGGCTGTAGTCGTTGTCACTGGTCAGCGGCATATCGGCAGGCCGCACCCCGGCCAGGTTGAGGTAGCCGGCCAGCGTGCGCTCGATCCCGGCCGAACCCAGCGGCACGTCGGATGCAGCGATGTCGCGGCTCGGCAGCGCCGATTGATCGCCGTCGTAGGTGAAGTAGCCGGGGTTGGGCGACGCCAGCATGTCGAAGTCGAGGTAGAGCGCGATGTCATTGAGCTGATCGCGATCAAGCCCGAACACGTAGTCGCTGGAACCGCCGAGCCCTTGTTCGGCAGCACCCCAGAACGCGAACCGGACGGCGTTGGCCACCTCCGGTTGCGGCCCCAGTTGCAACGCCGTCTCCAACACTGCGGCCACGCCCGTACCGTTGTTGTTGATTCCCGGCCCGCCCCGTGCACCGTCGAGGTGCGCGCCCACCATCACCACGTCACGCTCGGAGCCGGTCTTGGTCTGCGCCAGGACATTCCGCGAGGTGGTCTTGACGGTTTCGCCGTCCAGCACCAGCTTCACCCGGCCGGTCGTGCGGCGCAGCGCAGCGTCCGCGTCGCGCCCGGCCACCGCGACCGGCATCCTGAGTTGGTCGTAGTAGTCGGGCGGAAACAGTCCGGCGGGCGCTCCGGCGCGACTCGGCGGGCTCACCACCACCAGGGCCGCAACTCCCCGTTGCGCTGCCGCATCCTGCTTGGCCACCACCGAACAGTCGGCATCGCCGACCACCGCGACCGCCCCACGGGGCACGTCCGGCGGGTAGTCGGCGGCCGCGCAGCCCGACGGTCGCGCCGGCCGGATCACCGGGCCGCTGACCCCGCCGGCCGGCGTGCGCACCAGCAGCGACGCCTGGTCGACCGGAAAGCCGATGCCGCCGACAGTCAGCGAGGGCCTGCCCGGCGAGGTGGTGTCCAACCTGGTCAGCTCCGGGGTGGTCACCTCGAAACCCCTGTCGCGCAGTGCATCGGCAACGTAGTCGGCGCTGGCGTCGAAGCCCGGCGTTCCGTCGGCCCGGTTCCCTTGGTGCCCGTCGGCGATCTCCTGCAGTCGCTTCAGGTGCACGAGCATCGCCGCCACGGTGACCTGTTCGGCGAGCCGGTCGGGCAGCAGCGGTTGGGCCGGCTCCGGCGAGCAGCCCGCCAGCACGCCGACGGCGACCAGCAGGGCTCCCGCCGGGCGGATCATGGCTGGGTCAGAATGTGGCGGGTGCGGTCGTCGCGCACCGGAACTCCATTGCGGCCACTGAGATCCTGCGCGTACAGCCCGATCGAGTAGGGCACACCGCGGCCATTGAGGGCCAGTTCGTCGCGGTCGATGTTGTCGATGTTGTCGCCCTTTTGGTGATAGTTCGGATCGAAGGGCTCGTCGGCGGTGCCGCCCCACAGCTCCGCTTCCTGCGCCGACTTCTTGGCCTCCGCGCCGGAGAACAGCCCGCCGGACGGAATGCCGGCCTGGGTGAAGCCGTCATAGTCCGACCGTCCGTCGAACGAAGTGTCCTGCGGCTCTTTGCCGGCGGACTTGATGTAGGCGGCCAGCGTCCGCTCGATACCGGCCGAACCTTCGGGCACCACCGGCTGACCCCGCTTGTCCAGCGGCAGCGATTGGTCGCCGTCGTAGGTGAAGTAGCCCGGATTGGGCGAACCCAGCATGTCGAAATTCAGGTACAGCGCGATGTCTTTGAGCTGTTCGACGTCGAGCGACTGGACGTACTTGCGCGATCCGATCAGACCGAGCTCCTCGGCCCCCCAGAAGCCGAACCGCACAGCATTGCGCACGTCCGGCGAATGTCCCAGCTGCAGAGCGGTTTCCAGAACTGCGGCGACACCGGATCCGTTGTCGTTGATGCCCGGCCCCTCCGGAACGCTGTCCAGGTGCGCCCCGGCCATGACGACGTTGTCGGTGGCTCCGGTCTTGGTCTGGGCAATCACGTTGCGGGCCGGGATGTTGTCGGTGTGCGCGTCGAGTTTGACCGTCATGGGGCCCTGTCCGGCGCGCAACATCGCTCCGTCAGCCTTCGTCACGCTCACCACCGGAACCTTGACCTCGGTCTGCTCGCCGAGCGTGCCGCCCATCTTGGGTTCGTCGACGCTGTCGGCAACCACCATCGCCACCGCGCCCAGTTCGACGGCCACGGCCATCTTCTCCTTGAACGGGCAGGTGCCGCGGTCTACCAGTACGACGGCGTTCTTGACCTCCAGCCCCTCATAGTCTTCGGCGCTGCAGCCCGGACTGTCGTCAGCCGGGGCGGCCACCAGCGGGCCGGTGACTCCCTCGGGCGGGGTGCCCAGGCTGTACATCAGGGCACGGGCCTCGACGGTCTTGCCGCCGAGCTGCACCGACCCGGGCTCCGATTTGAACACTCGGGCGACGAACTCGGGAGTCTGCACGTCGAAGCCGTGCTCCCGCAGGGTGCCGGCCACGTACTCGACGCTGGCTTCGTAGCCGGGGGTGCCGACGGCGCGGGTGCCGTTGTTGGCATCGGCGATCTCCTGCAGCTTCTGCAGGTGCGCCATCATCGCGTCCACGGCGACCTTGTCGCGCAGGCTGTTGGCGAACTCCGAGGGATCCGCTGCTCGCTCGACCCCTTCGGTGGTGCGGCTGCAGCCGGCGCCGAACAGTGCACTGACCAGCACGACGCTCAGGGCGGGGATCAACTTCGACTTGTACTCCACCGGGCCCACGTTAGTGGGTGTACACGGGGTATGGACTCAGACCCGGCCGCCGCAGTGCACCGTGACCAACTCGGCGACCGCGGCCATCCCGGCGACGTTGGGATGAAAGGGCCACGGCCGCCACGGCAGCGGCAGTCCGGCGCCCACCGTCCATGGGCGCGCCGACCACGGATGGTGCTCGCGGCTGGCATGGCCGGCCCGGACGATCTCACAGCCGGTCGCGGCCGCCGCCGCGGCGGTGTGGCGTTCCAGCGTGACGGCGATGTGCCGGGCCAGGTCCACGACGCCCGCCGGCAGCCGGCCGGCCCGCACCCCGGCCGGTGGCAGCAGTGTCAGGTAGTCGACGAAGATCACCCGCGCGTGCGGCGCCCGGTCCCGCACGGCTGCGCCCACCGCGCGCAGCGCCGCTTCGACCTCGCCCAGCGCCCGTTCGCGCTGCTGCGGATCGAGCAGGTTCGCGACAGCGGGTAGCCGCTGCAATGCCGCGGGCAGCGTTGCGGCCATCAGCAGCGGCACATAGCCGACGTCGTTGCCGCCGATGGTGACGGTGACCAAGGATTCCGAACCGTGCAGGGCGTCGATCTGCGGTGGCGCGCCGTGTTGGGACTCGCCGAGCAGATGGGCCGTGGTGGCGCCGGAGAACGTGACGTCGACCAGATCGAGGTTCAGCGCCCGGGCGACCAGGTGGGGGTAGTTGCGCGCGGAGCGGCCCGAGGCCCGGGGTGCCCCGGTGGCGCGGGGACGGATCCCGGGACCTGCCGCCATCGAACTTCCCAGGGCGACATAACGGTTCACGCCCGCCGGCCTGCCCGGACGCGGCCGGTCGGCCTCATAGGGCCGGGCTCGACGCCTGTGCCCAGAACCGCTTGGGGATGCGGCCGGCGCGGCGCGCCAGGTACCCGGCGGTGACGGCGGCCGCCATGGCCGCGGCCATCGCCGGCGGGTCGGCCGCCCTGGTCACCGCGGTGGCCAGCAACACCGCGTCGCAGCCGAGCTCCATGGCCAGTGCCGCATCACTGGCCGTGCCGATTCCGGCGTCGAGCACCACGGGCACCCCGGCCGCCGCGACGATCATCTCGATGCTGTGCGGGTTGGCGATGCCCAGGCCGGTGCCGATCGGCGAGCCCAGCGGCATCACGGCCGCGCATCCGGCGTCCTCGAGCCGGCGGGCCAGCACCGGGTCGTCATTGGTGTAGGGCAGAACGACGAACCCGTCGTCGACCAATTGCTCTGCGGCACGAACCAGTTCGATGCCGTCGGGCAGTAGCGTGCGCTCGTCGCCGATGACCTCGAGCTTGACCCATTCGGTACCGAGGGCCTCACGCGCCAGCTGGGCGGTCAGCACCGCCTCGGCGGCACTGCGGCAGCCGGCGGTGTTGGGCAGCGGAGTGATTCCCAGCCGGCTCAGCAGATCCAGCATGCCGGTTCCGCCTTCGGCGTCGACGCGGCGCATCGCGACGGTGGTCAGCTCCGTACCGGAGGCCACCAGCGCCTCTTCCAGGGCGGTAAGACTTTGCGCTCCACCGGTTCCCATGATGAGCCGAGAGCTGAACTCCCGGCCGGCGATGGTCAGTTTCGAGGCGTCAACCACCTTGCACCGCCGTCACCACATCGAGCCGGGCACCGTCGGACAGCGGGGTGGACCATCGCGACTTCGGCAGCACCGCCTCATCGACCGCCACCGCGATGCCGCGGTCGGGATACCCCATCGAAGCCAGCAGCGCCGCGACCGTGGTCTGCTCGGCCACTTCCACCGCCTTCTGATTGACATTGACGATCATGCGCCGCTCCTCCTCATCGCTTCGCTCTGCATCGCCGGCGCCGCGGATGATCATTGCCGCACTCCCACTGGAAGTAATTCGGACACAACCTGTTCAGCGGTCCACGGTGCCAACAGGAACCCGTTGCGGCCATGTCCGGCAGCCACCACCGTCCGCGCATCGAGCCGGTGCACCAGCGGCAGGTTGTCCGGGGTCATCGGTCGCAGGCCCGCGGCGCACTCGGCCAGCTCGTACTCCCCCAGCGCCGGGACCAGCGCGCACGCGTCGTCGAGCAGGTCGCGGACCCCGGAGACCGCGGGCGCGGTGTCCCGGCCGTGTTCGTACTGGGTGGCACCCACCACCACGCCGTCCGGGCGCGGCACCAGGTAGACCGCGCGCCCATGTACCCGGGCGCGGATCACCCGCCGCGGCGGGGGCAGGCAGCCCTTGCGCCAGCGCAGCCGCAACACCTCCCCCTTGACCGGCCGGATCGGCAGACCGGGCCACAGCGCCGGAGCGTCGATCCCGTTGGCGATCACCACAGCGTCATCGGCGGCGACCTCGGCCAGGTCATGCACCGGCGGAGCCCAGCTCACCCCGAGTTCCGCACAGGCGCCGACCAGCGCGCCCACCACCGCGCGGTTGTCGACCGCCAACTCGGTGGGGGCGCGGAATCCGTGCCGAATGCCGCCGGCCAGCAGCGGTTCGACGTCGCGGGCCGCAGACTCCCAGAACACCGGGTGGCCCTGCGCGGACAACCAATCGGCGACCCTGCGCAGCTCGGCCACGTCGGCGCGGTCGGCGGCCACCACCAGCGACTCGCGTGCGGTGACCAGCTCAACGGGCAGCCCGTCGAGGAAGTCGTGCCACAGCTCCAGGGACCGCAGGCCCAGCCGCAGCTGCTGCTCCTCGCCCGGCCAGCCCTCGCTGTGCGGGGCCAACATGCCACCGGCCACCCAGGACGCGCCGGGTTGATACGGCGCTCCCAGCTTCGGCTCTCCGCCGTCGAACCTCGCTGAACCGCCGGGTTGATACGACGCTCCCGGCTTCGCCTCTCCGCCGTCGAGCCTCGCTGAACCGCCGGGCTCGCCGGTGCAGTGCACCCGCACCGTCCACCCGGCACGGGCAGCCTGCCGCGCCACCGACAGCCCGATGATGCCGCCGCCGATCACGGCCAGCGAACCGAGCAAGGGTGCGGGCATGCGCTGCTCCCTTCCACCTGCTCGCGTGTCAACACACCAAGCTAGCCGCTAGCGTCGCGGTGTGCATAAACGCTCCGACCGTCCGTCCCGCCTCGATCGGCTTGCCCAGGCCCGGCTCTACCTGTGCACCGACGCCCGCCGGGAACGCGGCGACCTGGCCGAGTTCGCCGACGCCGCACTGGCCGGCGGCGTGGACATCATCCAGCTGCGGGACAAGGGTTCGGCGGGCGAGCAGCGGTTCGGCCCGCTGGAGGCGCGGGGCGAACTGGCGGCGTGCGAGATCCTGGCCGACGCCGCACGCCGGCACGGGGCTCTGCTGGCGGTCAACGACCGCGCCGACATCGCCCGCGCCGCGGGTGCCGACGTCCTGCACCTGGGCCAGGACGACCTGCCCTTGGCGGACGCCCGCGAGATCGTCGGACCCGACGTGCTGATCGGGCGCTCCACCCACGACCGCGACCAGGTCGACTCGGCGCTGGTCGAAGCGGTCGACTACTACTGCACCGGGCCGTGCTGGCCCACCCCGACCAAGCCGGGCCGCTCCGCACCCGGACTGGAGCTGGTGCGCTTCGCCGCGGACCGCCACGACCCCAAGCCGTGGTTCGCCATCGGCGGGATCGACCTCGACCGGCTCGGCCAGGTGGTCGCGGCCGGAGCCAGCCGGGTGGTGGTGGTGCGGGCGATCACCGCCGCCGAGGATCCGCGCGCGGCCGCTGCCGCCCTGCGGGCGGGTTTGGCAGACACGCGGTGATCCCGGCGCCGCCGAACGTGCACTGAGACCGAGATTTCTCCGCATTTCTCGCCCTGAGTGCACGTTCGGCGAATCCGGGCGGTGGCCGCCGGCTCAATACCCGCGCAACAACTCCCAGCTGGCGGCGAAACCCGGGTGCAACGGCATCCCGGCGACCTCGTGTTCGTCCACCCACCGCAGTTCGGTGCTCTCGCCGTTGGGCACCACGGGGAGCAGTTCGTCGGCGTCGGCGACCACGGTGGTGTAGGTCCAGCTGGTACCGCTGGCCGACGCGGTCACCACCGCGGCCCGCACCACGATCCGATCCGCGGGCACGCCGGCTTCTTCCTGCGCCTCGCGGATGGCGGCCTCTTCGGCGGTCTCGTGACTGTCGCGAGCACCACCGGGCAATGCCCAAGTCCCGCCCTGATGGCTCCACCAGGCGCGATGCTGCAGCAACACGGTGCGCACACCGTCTGGACGCGGTGCCCTCAGCAGCAGACCTGCCGCACCATGCCGGCCCCAAAACCGGGCGCCGGTGTCGGAGAACGCCCACCCATCGCCGTCACCACGCACGCATGGAAGCGTATCGGCACTGGCAAGGTCTCGGTTCTGGCGAGATCGCGCGACGTTTTCGACACCAACCGCATGGAGAGTCCCCGCGGACACCGCCTGCGCTCTTAGAATCCTTTTACTATCGTTGGTGCCGCGAGCAGCCGCAGAGATGGAGTCCGATCAGACGTGACCGTTGAGTTGGCGCACCCGTCAACCGAGCCGGCGGGGTCGCGGTCGCCCAACGAACCGGCCCGCCCCCGCTGGTGGTTCTTCACCACCACACCCGGACGCATTCTGGCCATCGGACTCATCCTCGCCGCCCTGGGCGGAATCAGCGCCTTCGCCACCGCCACCACCATCAACAACCGGCAGAACACCCTGACCACGGTGCTCAACCACACCGAGCCGCTGGCGTACGCCGCCGGACAGCTCTACACCACCCTGTCGGTCGCCGACGCCGCGGCGGCCACCGCGTTCATCGCCCAGGGCGAGCCGCGGGCGGTGCGGGAACGCTATGAACAGGCCATCACCGCCGCGGCGGTGGCGGTGACCCGGGCCTCCGGGGGCCTCGACGACGAACCGCTGCTGCTGCTGCTCGGCCGGATCAACGCGCAGCTGGCCGTGTACACCGGGCTGATCGAGACGGCGCGGACCAACAATCGCTCCGGCGATCCGGTCGGTTCCTCCTACCTGTCGGAAGCCTCCGAGCTGATGCAGCACACCATCCTGCCCGACGCCCAGCGGCTCTACCAGGCCACTTCGGCGGCGGTGGATCAGCAGACCACGGCGTCCACCCGGGTGCCGGCCCCGGTGATCCTGGTGGTGGCGACAACCGTGCTGTTCGGCGCTTTCGCCCACCGCTGGCTGGCCCGGCACACCCGCCGCCGGATCAACCCCGGCCTGGTGGCCGGCGGTCTGGCGATCCTGCTGATGATCATCTGGGTCGGCACCGTGCTGGTGATCTCCACCGCGGGGAGCCGCAATGCCAAAGACACCGGCGCCGAATCGCTCAAGGCGATCACCAACCTGGCGATCACCGCGCAGCAGGCGCGCGCCGACGAGACGCTGTCACTGATCCGGCGCGGTGACGAGGAGACCCGCAAGCAGACGTTCTACCAGCGCATCGACACCATGCAGCAGAAGCTGGATTCCTACCTGGAACGCGCCGACGCCGTGGACAAGGCGGATTTGGCCAACGCCGGGCAGCTGCTGGCGCGCTGGCGCCAGGCCAACGACCGGATGAACGCCTACATCGGCGTCGGCAACTACCGGGCCGCCACCCAGGTGGCCCTCGGCGGCAGCGGCGACGACTCGACACCGGCATTCGACCAGCTCGACGCGGCGCTGGACAAGGCACTGCAGCACAGCCGCAACCAGCTGCGTGGCGATGTCCTCAACGCCCGTCGGGTACTGTCGGTGGCCCCGGTGGGGGGCGCGGTGCTCAGCATGGGCGCCGCGATCGCGGTCGCGCTCGGGTTGTGGCCTCGACTGAACGAGTACAGATGATGATCCGCCGTCGGCCCCGTTTCCTGCTCGCCGCACTGAGCACGGCGTTGGTGGTGTCCGGCCTCACCGCCTGCGGGCGCACCGAGTTCGTGACCGCGACGGCGATGCCCACGTTGCCGCCGCCCACCCCGGCCGGCATGGAGGAACTGGCGCCCGAGGCGCCGCACCCGCCGGAGCCGCGCACCGAGGACTGCGACGCCACCGCCAGTCTGCGGCCCTTCCACACCAAGGCCGAAGCCGATGCGGCGGTGGCCAAGATCCGTCAGCGCGGCCGGCTGGTGGTCGGCCTGGACATCGGCAGCAACCTGTTCAGCTTCCGCGATCCGATCACCGGGGAGATCACCGGCTTCGACGTCGACATCGCCGGCGAGGTGGCCCGCGACATCTTCGGCACACCGACGCAGGTCGAGTACCGGATCCTGGCGTCGGCCGAACGGATTGCGGCGCTGCAGAAATCCGAGGTCGATATCGTGGTCAAGACCATGAGTATCACCTGCCGCCGCCGGGAATTGGTGAACTTCTCGACGGTGTATCTGGTCGCCAACCAGCGTCTGCTGGTACCCCGCGACTCCGCGATCCGCCAGGCCTCGGACCTGTCGGGCAAGCGGGTCTGCGTGGCTCAGGGCACCACCTCGCTGCGCCGCATCCGCGACATCGCACCGGCGCCGATCATCGTTTCGGTGGTGAACTGGGCCGACTGCCTGGTGGCGCTGCAACAGCGCCAAGTGGACGCCGTCAGCACCGATGACTCCATCTTGGCTGGGCTGATGGCGCAGGACCCCTACCTGCATATCGTGGGGCCGTCCATGGACGAGGAGCCCTACGGCATCGGGATCAACCTGGACAACACCGGGCTGGTGCGCTTCGTCAACGGCACGCTGGAGCGAATCCGCCGCGACGGGACCTGGAACACCCTGTACCGCAAGTGGTTGACGGTGCTCGGGCCGGCCCCGGTGCCCCCTGCCCCGAGGTACTCGGACTGATGACCGCCCACGACCACGACGACGCGCACCGCAGCGATGCCGGGGCCGACGACGACGGCCCGGCCACCCAGCGAGCGGAGGTGCTGGCCGAATCGTCGTCGGTGCGCCGGCCGATGTCGACCCAGGCGATCTTCCGTCCCCGGGAGGGTTCGAACTCCCCGGGCTCCGGCGATTCGCATCAGACGGTGGTGCGCACCGTCGCGCCGCGACGCCGGTTGGGCGGTGGCCTGGTGGAGATCCCCCGGGTTCCCGAGATCGATCCGCTGGCGGCGCTCATGGTCGATCCCGAGGTCGCCGAGTCCAAGCGCTTCTGCTGGAACTGCGGCCGGCCGGTGGGCCGGTCCGCCGGTGCGGCCAAGGGCGCCGCGGAAGGCTGGTGCCCGCACTGCGGAAGTCCGTACTCCTTTTTGCCGCAGCTGAAACCGGGCGACATGGTGGCCGGGCAATACGAGATCAAGGGCTGCGTGGCCCATGGTGGTCTGGGGTGGGTGTATCTGGCGGTCGACCACAACGTCAACGAGCGCCCGGTGGTGCTCAAGGGCCTGGTGCATTCCGGCGACGCCGAAGCCCAGGCCATCGCCATGGCCGAGCGGCAGTTCCTCGCCGAGGTCACCCACCCCTCGATCGTCAAGATCTTCAACTTCGTCCAGCACCCGGATTCCCACGGCGATCCCGTCGGCTACATCGTGATGGAATACGTCGGCGGCCAGTCGCTCAAGCAGCGCCGCGATACCCGGCTGCCGGTCGCGCAGGCCATCGCTTACATGCTAGAAATCCTTCCCGCCCTGGGGTATCTGCACTCGCTGGGCTTGACCTACAACGACCTCAAGCCGGAGAACATCGTGTTGACCGCCGAGCAGCTGAAGCTGATCGACCTCGGCGCGGTGGCCCGCATCAACTCGTTCGGGTACCTCTACGGCACCCCGGGATTCCAGGCGCCCGACATCGTCCGCACCGGCCCCACCGTGGCCACCGACATCTACACCGTGGGCCGGACCCTGGCCGCGCTCACCCTCAAGCTGCGCACCCGCGACGGCCGCTATGTCGACGGTCTGCCCGACGACGACCCCGTCCTGAAGAAGTACGACTCCTACCGGCGGCTGCTGCGCCGGGCCATCGATCCCGACCCGCGCCGGCGGTTCACCTCCGCAGAGGAGATGTCCGCGCAGCTGATGGGCGTGCTGCGCGAGGTGGTCGCCCGCGACACCGGCACACCCCGTCCGGGGCTTTCCACCGTGTTCACCCGTTCGCGGTCCACCTTCGGCGTGCATCTGCTGGTGGCGCACACCGACGTCTACCTCGACGGGCACGTGCACTCCCAGAACCTGACCGCACGCGAGATCGTCACCGCGTTGCAGGTGCCGCTGATCGACCCCGGAGACGTCGCGGCCCCGCTGTTGTCGTCGATGGAGCTCAGCGAGCCGGTGCAGACGCTGGAGTCGCTGCGCGCCGTGCGGAACAGTTCGCTGGACTCCGAGGGTATCGACTTGTCGGCGTCCGTCGGACTGCCGCTGATGGAGGTGCGCGCCCTGCTCGATCTGGGCAACGTCACCAAAGCCACCAGCAAGCTCGACGAACTGGCCGAGCAGGTGGGGTGGCAATGGCGGCTGGTGTGGTTCCGCGGAGTGGCCGAGCTGCTCACCGGGGACTACGAGGCAGCCCGCAAGGATTTCACCGAGGTGCTCGACATGTTCCCCGGCGAGCTGGCACCCAAAATGGCCCTGGCCGCCACCGCCGAGCTGGCCGGCACCGAAGACGAGCGCGGCTTCTATGAGGCGGTGTGGCGCACCGACGACAGCGTCATCTCCGCCGCCTTCGGTTTGGCACGCGCCCTGTCTGTGGAGGGCGACCGGACCGCGGCGGTTCGCACCCTTGACGAAGTTCCGGCCACCTCAAGGCATTTCACCACGGCGCGGTTGACCAGTGCGGTGACGCTGCTGTCGGGACGGTCGTCCAGCGAGATCACCGAGGCACAGATCCGCGATGCCGCACGCCGGGTCGAGGCATTGCCGGACACCGAACCGCGCGTCCTGCAGATCCGAGCGCTGGTCCTGGGCGCGGCCATGGACTGGCTGACCGACCACGAGGCCAGCACCAACCACATCCTCGGATTCCCGTTCACCGAGCACGGGCTGCGGCTCGGGGTGGAGATGGCGCTGCGTGCCCTGGCCCGGCTGGCGCCCACCCAGGAACATCGCTATCGGCTGGTCGACACCGCGAACGCGGTGCGGCCCATGAGCACGTTCTAGCTCGCCCGCCGGTGTGACACGATAACTGGCCATGAGCAGCTGGCTTCGGGAAGTTTCCGCGCTATCGGCGCTCGTCGCGGCCGCCGTGTCCTGCGCCGCGCCGCCGAGCGCCACCGCGACGCCCAGCGACCAGACCAACGGGGTGACCCTGTCGCACACCACGGTCGACGGCCGCGACTACCTGCTGCGCGAGATCACCATCGAACCCGGCGGCAGCACCGGCTGGCACTGGCACGACGGCACCGTGTTCGGGGTGGTCCGGCAGGGCACGTTGACCCACAACCGCGCCGACTGCAGCCTCGACGGCATCTACGGTCCCGGCGACCCCATCACCGAGCCCGGCGGGCCGGCGCACGCACACATCGGCCGCAACCTGGGCTCCACCCCGGTGGTGATGCAGGCGGTCTACCTGTTGCCGATCGGCGCCCCGCTGTTCGAGGACGCGGCCGATCCCGGGTGCGGCTACGCCTGAGTGCGTGGCCTCAGGCCAGCCGGCGCAGCCGCGGCTCGAGATCGGTGGCGAACAGTTCCAGGAAGCGCCGTTGGTCGTGGCCAGGCGCGTGGAAGACCAGGTGATTGAGTCCCCACTTCACATACTGGCCGACCTGTTCCACGGCATCGTCGGGGTCTGAGGCCACGATCCAGCGCTTGGCGATCTGCTCGATCGGCAGCGCGTCGGCGGCCTTCTCCATCTCGATCGGGTCGTCGATGGAGTGCTTCTGTTCGGCACTCAGCGACAACGGCGCCCAGAAGCGGGTGTTGTTCAACGCCAGCTCGGGGTCCGGGTCGTAGGAGATCTTGATCTCGATCATCTTGTCGATCGCGTCGGCGTCGCGCTCGGCAGCCGCCGCGCCTTCCAGCACGGCCGGCATCAGCTTGTCGGTGTAGAGCTCCGCGCCCTTGCCCGAGGTGCAGATGAAGCCGTCACCGGCGCGCCCCGCATACTTGGCCACCGCCGGCCCACCGGCCGCGATGTAGACCGGCACCCCGCCCTCGGGCACGTCGTAGATCGAGGCGCCCTTGAGCTTGTAGTAGTCGCCGTCGAAATCCACCCGGTCGCCGCGCCACAGTTCGCGCATCAGCCGCACCGACTCGCGCAGCCGCCCGAACCGCTCCTTGAACTCGGGCCACTCGCCGGTGAAGCCGGTGGCGATCTCGTTCAACGCCTCGCCGGTTCCGACGCCGAGAAAGATGCGCTGCGGATACAGGCAGCTCATGGTCGCGAACGCCTGCGCGACGACGGCGGGGTTGTACCGGAACGTCGGGGTCAGCACCGAGGTGCCCAACTGGATCTTGTGCGTGCGCTCGCCGACCGCGGTCATCCACGCCAACGAGAAGGGCGCGTGCCCGCCCTCATGGCGCCAGGGCTGGAAATGGTCGCTGACGGTGGCACTGTCCATGCCGTGCGCTTCGGCGGCTACGCCCAGTTCCACCAGTTCGCGAGGTCCGAACTGCTCCGCCGATGCCTTGTACCCGAGTTTCAGTTGCGCCATTCCACCTTTTCTACTCTCCCGCCCCCTTTCTAGACTCACGGGCATGGGTGAGAAGCTCGTCGAAGTCATTCCCGTGACCGAGCACGTGCATGTGGCCCGCGGCGAAGCGGTCAACTGGCTGCTGGTCTCCGACGACACCGGCGTCATGCTGATCGACGCCGGCTACCCCGGAGATCGCACCGATGTGCTGGCGTCGCTGGGTGCGCTGGGCTTTGCGCCCGGCGATGTGCGTGCGGTGTTGCTCACCCACGCGCACGTCGACCATTTCGGCGCGGCGATCTGGCTCGCGAAGACGTACGGCACCCCGGTCTACTGTCACGCCGAGGAGGTCGGCCACGCCAAACGCGAGTACCTCGAGCAGGTCTCGCCGTTGGCGCTGGGTGCGCGCCTGTGGCGGCCGAGCTGGGCGCTGTGGACCGCGCACGTGGTGCGCAGCGGCGGCCTGAGCCGCGAGGGGATCCCGTCGGCGCAACCGCTGACCGGTGAGGTCGCCGCCGGATTGCCGGGAAAGCCGATCGCCATCCCCACCCCCGGGCACACCCGAGGGCATTGCTCGTATCTGGTCGACGGCGTGCTGGCCAGCGGGGACGCGCTGATCACCGGTCACCCGGTCCTGGCCCACTCCGGACCGCAGCTGTTGCCCGCGCTGTTCAGCTACAGCCAGCAGGACAGTGTTCGCAGCCTCAGTGCGCTGGCGCTGCTGGAGACCGAGATCCTGGCGCCCGGCCACGGCGATGTCTGGCACGGGCCCATCCAGGAGGCCGCCGAGGCCGCGATCGCTCGGGCGGGCAAACTTTAAGGTCACAATCGGATAAGCGCCGACCAGGGACATTAAGAGCGAGCCTCAGCGTCGGTCTCCGCACTTGCGGGTACTTGCGCACGATATCGCCGACATCTGCCGCAATCGCCTGCGGTCACCTGGGATCGGGGCGCGTCAGGACGCGCGGCGCCGCGGTGGACCGTGCGTACGTTGGGCTTCGGACGGGAATCGCACATACAACCCGGAAGGAAGCCTTCATGCCGAAAGCACATGGCCTCAACAGGATTCGTCGATTCTCTGTGGGAGCCGGACTCTGCGGCGCTACCGTTGCCGCCGTGGTCGGCGCCCCAACGGCTGTGGCGGCGCCGGACTGCAGTCCGGCTGGGGTGTCCAACACGGTGAACGCGGTCACCGGTTCAGCCCAGCAGTATTTGGCCACCCACCCCGGAGCCGGCGCCGTGGTGAACCACGCCGTCGGATTGCCTCGGCCGCAGGCCGCCGCCGACATCCGCAACTACTTCACCGCTCACCCCCAGGAGTACTTCGAACTGCGGGGGATTCTGGCACCGATCGGGGAGACCCAGCGTCAATGCAACACCACGGCACTGCCGCCCGAATTGGCTTCGGCTTACGCGGAATTCATGGCGGGATGACGCCGGCCAGTCAGTTCCGGCTGGCCGCAAGGTAGCGGATGGCCGCGAGTGCGCCATCGAGCTCACGCTCGGAAAGCCGGGGCAACCGCGCCGCAGCGAACACCTCCGCTATACCGGAATCGCTGGTAGTCCAGCCTCTTTCGGTGAGGTGACGCACCACGTCGGTGTGCTCTCCGGAGTAGATGGGCCCCGGCCCGGTGACGCTCAGGCCGCGTCGTCGCCACCGCTCGACGAGGGACTGCTGGTGCACCGCCTGGGGCCGGCTCGGAGGCACCGCGTGATCGGCCGCGAGCCTGCTGCCCGCGGCACTGAGTTCGGTCACGCCGTCGAGCAATCGGTTCTGCGCATCCGAGGCCAGCTGCCAGACCAGCAGTCCCTCAAGGACCCACACCGTGGGCGCGGCGACGTCGAAGCCCACCCGCCGCAGCGCCTGCGGCCAGTCACCGCGCAGGTCCACCCCCACGGCCCGACGGGCGACGCTGGGGGTGACGCCCCAGGTGCGCATGGTCGCGGTCTTGAAGTCCACGACATGCGGATGATCGACCTCGTAGACGGTGGTCTCCGGCGGCCACCACAGCCGGTAGGCACGGGTGTCCAGCCCGGCCCCCAGGATCACCGCCTGGCGGATGCCGCTGCGGGCCGCGTCGGTGAAGAACGCGTCGAAGTAGTGGGTCCGCGCCGCGGAGAACTCCGCGAGCCGGGGAAACCCGCCGTCGTTGCCCAGCCCGCTGATGTCCAGGTCGCCGTCGGCCATCCGAATGCAGAACTGCAGGCCGACCTTGTGCACCAGCGGGGCCGCGAAAGGGTCGTTGATCAGGCCCCGCGACACCGCCGCGGCCCGCGCGGCCGCCACCACCGTGGCCATGACCCCGGCATCGCCCGCAAGCCTCCCGGCGTCGTCGTGCCCGGTGGGCGTCGCGCTCAGGGGGGCCGGCCGCAGCGGCATGGCGTCAATACGACCTTCGGCCGGCGGGCACACCGTGCACCACCGCACGCACCTCGTCGTCGGTCCCGGTTGCCGCGGCGAAGAGCATCTCGTCTCCGGCCTGCAGCTCATCGGTCGCGCGCGGCAGGATCACCCGGTCGCCGCGCTGCACCACGACCAGGGCCGCGCCCTCGGGCAGCTCGATGTCGCAGACCCGCCGGCCGATCAGCGGGTTGTCGTCGGGCAGCGTCAGTTTCGTCAGGCTGGCCTGACCGCGCTGCAAGGCCATCAGCGGCACCAGATGACCGATGTCGATGGCGCCCTCCACCGCGGCGACCATCGCTCGCGGGGTGGAGACCGCGACGTCGATACCCCACTCCTCGGTGAACAGTGACTCGTTGCGGGCGTTGTTGACCCGAGCCACCACCCGCGCCACCCCGAACTCCGCCTTGGCCAGCAGCGCCGTGGCCAGGTTGGCCTTGTCGTCTCCGGTGGCGGCGATCACCACATCGCACATCTCGATGCCACATTCCTGCAGCGAGCTCAGCTCGCAGGCGTCGGCCAGCAGCCACTCGGCCTCCGGGACGGTGCTGGGCCGGTAGTGGTCGGGGTTGCGCTCGATCAGCAACACCCGGTGGCCGTCACCGATCAACTCTCTGGCGACCGATCGCCCGACCGCGCCGGCGCCCGCGATCCCGATGCGCATGCTGACTCCCCTCGTCCCCGGGCTGGCCCGGCCGTTACGGGCGTAACACGGTTGTGACAGCAGTACTGATTTACTGACACCTAACACGAACCCGCCGGCCTTGAGGGAATCACACCGGCGGGTCCGACCGCCACCAACAGCCCGAACGGGGAGCAGATGAGCCTGGAACAGCTCTACATCGCTCTGCTGATCGGGGGCTTGGTTCTGCTGGCCAGCATCGTCGCCACCCGCGCTGCTGACCGGGTCGGATTGCCCAGCCTGTTGCTGTTCCTGTTGGTCGGGGTGGCGATCGGCAACGACGGCCTGGGTCTGGATTTCTCCGATGTGCAGCTGGCCAGCGATCTGGGCACCACCGCCCTGGCGGTGATCCTGGTCGAAGGCGGTCTGACGACCCGCTTCGCCAACATCCGCCGGTTGTTGGCGCCGGCGGCCGTGCTGGCCACCGTCGGTGTCGCGGTCAGCATGGCGGTGATCGCGGTGGCCGCGCACCTGCTCCTGGGTCTCAGTTGGCAGTTGTCCTTCCTGCTCGGCGCGATCGTGTCGCCCACCGACGCCGCCGCGGTGTTCTCCATCCTGCGCGTGCTGCCGCTGCCACGGCGGGTGGCCGGGCTGTTGGAAGCCGAGTCCGGTTTCAACGACGCGCCGGCGGCGATCGTGGTCCTGATGCTGAGCACCACCCCCCTGGTGATCGACCCGGTCCACGCCGTCGGCAGCGTGTTCTATGAACTGGTGGCCGGCTCGGCTATCGGCCTGATCGCCGGGCTGCTCGGCGCGATAATGCTGCGCCGTGCCGCGCTGCCGGCGTCCGGTCTGTACCCCTTGGCGACGTTCGGGCTGGCGATGGTGGCGTTCGCCGCGGCCTCCTCGGCGCATGCCAGCGGTTTCATCGCGGCATACCTGTCCGGCGTGGTGCTGGCGAACTCCGGCCTGCCGCATCGGGCGGCCATCCGCTCGTTCGCCGAGGGCCTGGGCTGGCTGGCGCAGATCGGGCTGTTCGTATTGCTCGGGCTGTTGGTCAGCCCCAGCCAGTTGTCCGGGGAGTTGGTGCCGGCGCTGATCGTCGGGGCGGTGCTGCTGCTGTTGAGCCGGCCGTTGTCGGTGGTGGCATCGCTGATCTGGTTCCGGGTGCCGTGGCGTGAGCAGATCTTTTTGTCCTGGGCCGGCCTGCGCGGCGCGGTGCCGATCGTGCTCGCCACGTTCCCGATCGTCGAGGGCGTCCCGGACAGTTTTCGCCTGCTCAACATCGTCTTCATCCTGGTCGTCGTCTACACGGTGGTGCAGGGCCCCAGCCTGGGCCTGGTGGCGCACTGGCTGCACCTGATCTCGCGCGACAGCACCCGGGAGATCCAGGTGGAGGCCGCGCCGCTGGACGTCCTGGAGGCGGAGCTGTTGACGATGACGGTGCAGCCCGGCTCGAAGTTGCACAACGTCTCGGTGCTCGAGTTGCGGCTGCCCGATCCGAGCGTCATCACCTTGATCATCCGCAAGGGCGACACCTTCGTGCCCCAACCCGACACGCGTATCACTGTCGGCGATGAACTGCTGATCGTCACCACCACCAAGACCCGCCTGTCGGCCGAACGCCGGCTGCGGGCGGTCAGCCGGCGCGGCAAGCTGGCCCACTGGTTCGACGAGTACGGCGAAGCCGAGTAACCGCGCCCCCGCTGACTCTGCGTGTACCAGACAGAAGTGCGAGTGGACAGCCTGGTGGGCGCAGAGTCAACGAGAGAAGGCGATCAGAGGTATCGCGGTCTCCTCGGGGGCCAACCCGCCGTGGAAGCCGACCAATTGCGCCGCCTGCGGCGGCTCGTGCGCGGTCGCCAGGATCGCGTTGTCGCCGGTGCAGGTCACCACGATGTCACCGATGCGCGCCAGGTGCTCGTCGCGGACCGGCCCGAAC
>NZ_JRMK01000083.1:0-19779 GCF_000972925.1 Mycobacterium sp. UM_Kg1
CCCCGCCGTGGCGTCATCATGACGGTGCTGGTCATCACCGGCACGGGCACCGGGGTGGGCAAGACGATCGCCACCGCGGCACTGGCCTGCGCCGCCCGCCAAGCGGGCCTGGATGTGGCGGTCTGCAAGCCGGTCCAAACCGGCACCGCCGACGGCGACGACGACCTCGCCGAGGTCGGCCGCCTGTCGGGGGTCACCGAACTGTTCCCCGGCGCCCGTTACCCGGCGCCGCTGGCCCCGGCGGCCGCGGCCGAGCAGGCCGGGTCGGCACTGCCGAGCCGCACGGACCTGGTGACGATGATCCGCGCCGCCGACCGCCCGAACCGGCTGACCCTGGTGGAGGGCGCCGGCGGCCTGCTGGTCGAGCTGGCTGCCGACGGGGTCACCCTGCGCGACGTGGCGGTCGATCTCGGCGCCGCCGTGCTGGTGGTGGTCGGCGCTGAACTGGGCACCCTCAACCACACCGCGCTGACCCTGGAAGCACTTGGCACCCAAGGGCTGTCGTGTGCCGGATTGGTGATCGGCAGCTGGCCCGAGCTGCCCGATCCGGCGGCCGAAGGAAACCGCGGCGCGCTGGCCCGCCACGCGCCGGTACGCGCGGTGCTGCCGGCCGGATCCGCGGCACTGGATGCCGCCCAGTTCGCCGCCATGAGCAAAGCCGCGTTCGATCCCGACTGGGTGCGCAGCCTGGCGGGCTGATGGTCCACTCGATCGAGCTGGTCTTCGACGCCGACACCGAGAACGCGGTGCGGCGGAGCTGGAGCGAGCTGGCCGCGGCCGGCCTGCCCGGCCAGGCCCCGGCGGCTCGACCGCACGTCACCCTCGTGGTCGCCGAGCGCATCGATCCGCGCGTCGACGCCGCGCTGGCCGAGGCCGCCCACAGCCTGCCCGTGGACGCCCGACTCGGCGCGACGCTGATCTTCGGTCGCGCGCAGGCCGTGCTGGCCCGCCTGGTGGTGCCGACGGCCGAACTGCTGGCTCTGCACGAGCTCGTCTACCGGTTGTCCATACCGCATCTGCAACCCGGCCCGCTGGGTCACGTGGCACCGGGCCAATGGACCCCGCACGTCACGCTGGCCCGCCGGGTCGGCCCGGCCCGACTGGGCACGGCGCAGCGCATCGCCGGCCGCCCCGAGGTCGCCGGCCGGTTCGTCGGGTTGCGGCGCTGGGACGGCAAGGCCCGCACCGAGACGCCGATCCGGTGACGGCGAGCCGGCGCGAAAGCTAGCTCACGGCCAGCCCGGCGCGCATCGCCAGGCCGTCGATCAGCAAGCCCAGCCCGAAGCCGAACGCGGTGCTCGGGTCGGCGTCGCGGGTGATGTCGGCGGCCCCGGCGGCATCCCACTGCAGGCGGGACTGCTCGTCGGCGGTGAACCCCAAGACGTAGTAGACGACGGTCCGGCCCACCT
Organism: Mycobacterium sp. UM_Kg1; assembly: GCF_000972925.1. NCBI lineage: Bacteria > Bacillati > Actinomycetota > Actinomycetes > Mycobacteriales > Mycobacteriaceae > Mycobacterium > Mycobacterium sp. UM_Kg1. The sequence goes on from NZ_JRMK01000083.1 coordinate 1,410, forward strand.
GCCCGGCCTGCTCGGGCGGCACGCCCGCCGCCGTCGCCGCGTCCGCGAGCAGCGCCAGGATCGCCGTGGCCGCCTGTGACTGGCCGGCCGCCATGCTGGCCGACACCAGTTCGGCGCCGTCGGTGTGCGACAGCAATGCGTCGCGCAGGCGTTGGCCCACGGTCTCGATCCGCCACTGCCAGCTGCCCGGCCCGGGGTCCGCGCAGGCCGGCGCCAGCACCCGATCGGCGACCGCGCCGAGCAGTTGCTGCTTGTTGGCGAAATGCCAGTACAGCGCGCTGGGGCTGACATTGAGCTCGCGCGCCAGCCGGCGCATCGACAGGTCGGCGATGCCGTAGTCGTCCAGGATGGCGGTCGCCGCGGCGACCACGTCAGGTTTGTGCAGCTGCACCCCGCTAGCCTAACCTGAACACCGTTCAAGTCTTGATGGAAGCACGCGTGACCCGCGGCGCCGACGATGCAGGGCGAAGCGATGAGGAGGAGCGGCGCGCATGACCGACGACATCCTGGCGCTGGCCAGGGAGCAGGTACTCGAGCGCGGTGAGGCGTTGCGGCGGGATCAGGTGCTCGAAGTGTTGCAGCTGCCCGACGACCGGCTCGAGGAGCTGCTGTCGCTGGCTCACGACGTTAGGATGCGCTGGTGCGGCCCGGAGGTCGAGGTCGAGGGCATCATCAGCCTGAAGACCGGTGGCTGCCCGGAGGATTGCCACTTCTGTTCGCAGTCGGGCCTGTTCTCGTCGCCGGTGCGCAGCGCCTGGCTGGACATTCCGAGTCTGGTCGAGGCGGCCAAGCAGACCGCCAAGTCCGGGGCCACCGAGTTCTGCATCGTCGCCGCGGTGCGCGGCCCCGACGAGCGGCTGCTGGCCCAGGTCGCCGCGGGAATCGAAGCCATCCGCAACGAGGTCGACATCCAGATCGCCTGCTCGCTGGGCATGTTGACCCAGGAGCAGGTGGATCAGCTGGCCGCCATGGGTGTGCACCGCTACAACCACAACCTGGAGACCGCCCGGTCGCACTTCTCCAACGTCGTCACTACCCACACCTGGGAGGAGCGCTGGGAGACGCTGCGCATGGTGGGCGAAGCCGGCATGGAGGTGTGTTGCGGCGGCATCCTCGGCATGGGGGAGACGCTGGAGCAGCGGGCCGAGTTCGCCGCCGACCTGGCCGAACTGAATCCCCACGAGGTGCCGCTGAACTTCCTCAACCCGCGCCCCGGCACCCCGTTCGGTGACCTGGAGGTGCTGCCGGTGGCCGACGCGCTGCGGGCAGTCGCCGCATTCCGGCTGGCCCTGCCGCGCACCATGTTGCGGTTCGCCGGCGGCCGGGAGATCACGCTGGGCGACCTGGGCGCCAAGAAGGGGATCCTGGGCGGCATCAACGCGGTGATCGTCGGCAACTACCTGACCACTCTGGGCCGGCCCGCCGAAGCGGACCTGGAGCTGCTCGACGACCTGCAGATGCCGATCAAGGCTCTCAACGCCACCCTCTGATGCCGGCCGACCTGCCCGTTGCGCTGAGCGCCGGCGTCTTCAACGTCTACACCGGCGCCCGCATCGACGATCCCGCCGGTACATCGCTGCCCACCGCGGCACAGCTGGGCCTGGAGGCGCCGCGCTTCTGCGCCTCCTGCGGGCGCCGGATGATGGTGCAGGTTCGCCCGGACGGCTGGTGGGCCAAGTGTTCGCGGCACGGCCTGGTGGACTCCACCGACTTGGACCCGCAACGGTGATGAGTACCGCCGCCCCGCGGCTGACACGCGCAGCGGCCGGCCTGAGGCTGGCCGCCGGACTGACGGTCATCGGGTTGCCGGTCGGCGCGGTGTGGGCGTGGATCGCCCCACCGATCCACGGCGTGGTGGCACTGACGCGCAGCGGCGAACGGGTGCAGGCTTACCTGGGCAACGAGGCCGAGAACTTCTTCATCGCGCCGGTCCTGCTGATCGGACTGCTCGCCGCGGTGGCCGTGGTGGCGGGCGCCCTGGCGTGGCAATGGCGGGTGCATCGGGGACCGGGCATGGTGCTGAGCATGACCGCCGGGCTGATCGGCGGGGCAGCACTGGCGGTGCTCACCGGGGCCGTTCTGGTGCAGCGCCGCTACGGCACCATCGACATCGAGGCCGCGCCGGTCAGCCCCGAACACCGGGTGCACTACGTGGCCGAGGGCCCGCCGGTGTTCTTCGGGCACACCGCGCTGCAGATCGCCGCCTCACTGCTGCTGCCGGCGGCCACCGCGGTACTGGTGTACGGCGGCTGCGCGATGTGGAGCACCCGCGACGACCTCGGGGGTTATCCGCCCGAACCGCCGGCCGGCCTCAGAAGCGCAGCCGGCCCAGCGCCCCTCCCGTGATGACGCGGGTCGCCACCAGGCCCAGGCGGGCCAGGCCGAGGTAGGTCCTGGGGTTCAGCAGGACCGGCCACCCGCTGCTGACCGCGGACTGGTGCAGCGGCCGGTCGGCGAACCGGTCGCGCAACCAATCCAGCACCATCGGCGCCGACAACGGGTGCAGCGTCGCATGCTCGCTGAGCAGGTCGCGGTGATAGGTCACCCGCGCGCCGGCGTTCGCGTAGGCCTCGGCCAAGTGGTCGATGTGCACGACGGAAATCACCTGGTCGTGAACGGCCTGCAGCATCAGCACCGGTGGTTTCGGCGCATGGTAGCCAAGCTTGGTGTCGTCGAAGACGTGTTGCACCGCAGGGAGTTCCACCACGTCCTGCAGTGGCTGGTCGATGAACTCCTCCAGTGACTTGTGGCGCATCCGCATGATGGCGCCGAGCGTGGTCATCGATTCCAGTGAATGCAGCAAGGCCTTGCCCTCGGCGGTGGCGTGGTCGTCGATCACCTTCTGCAAGTCGGGGTAGACCTTGGCCAAGGTGGCGATCATCACCGCGGGCAACCCGGAGAAGAACGTCCCGTCCAACCCGAGGAAAGTGTGCCCCAGGTCACCCACCGGCGAACCGAGCGCCGCACCCACGATGTTGAGTTCGGGCGCGTAATCGCCGCAGACTTCCGCCGCCCAGCCGGTGGCCAGGCCGCCGCCGGAATAGCCCCACAGGCCCACCGGGGCGTCCGGCGAGAGCCCGGGCCGTTCGGCGGTCAGCGCGGCGCGCACCCCGTCGAGGATGTAGTAGCCGGGCTCGTAGGGCGCCCCCCAGTGGCCGTCGCGGCCCTCATGGTCGGGGACCGATACCGCCCAGCCCTGGTCCAGGATGGCCGCGATCAGCACGATCTCGAGCTGCGTGAACGAGCCGTGCCCCCGGGCCCGGCGCCGCAGCGCGTAGGACGGGAAGCAACGGCCGTCCGCAGCGTCGATAGCGCACTGGTAGGACACGATCGGGCAGTGCGGGCCTCGGTCGGCCGGGACCAGCACCGTCGTCACCGCCGCCTGCGCGACGTCGTTGCGGTCGGTGGTCCGGTAGAGCAGTTGGGTGGCACGCATCCGTTGCGGGATCAGCCCGAGAAACGCCAGTTCGACGTCGCGCGAGCGCAGCACCGTGCCGGGCGCCGCGTGGGCGAAGCCGGCCGGTGGGTCGTAGAACGGATCTTCGGCGGGCAGCAGGGGGCGAGCGCCGGGTTGTGCCGGCTCGTGCGGAGCCTGCCCGATCCACTCGACAGAACTTTCTCGGGCCAGGCTGTCGAATTCCACGTCGACCATTGTCTCTTAAGAGGGCATTAAGATTCCAGTCGACTCACCCGGGCGGTCGCAGTGCGGCGAATTCGTCGGTGACCCGTAATTCGGAGTCGGTGAACCGGTAGCGGGCCGCCGGACGGCCCCCGCTGCGCCCGGAGCGAGCGGTGGTGCCGGTGCGGGTGATCACCCCGCGGCGTACCAGCACCCGCTGCAGGTTGGTCGCGTCGACTTGGTAGCCCAGCACCACGCTGTAGATGTCTCGCAAGGTGGACAGAATGAATTCCGTTGGGGCCAAGCCGAATCCGATGTTGGTGTAGGACATTTTGGCGACCAGGCGGCTGCGCGCGTGCTCCACCATGGGCCCGTGGTCGAACGCCATCGGCGGTAAATCGTCCACGGGATGCCAGCGTGTGTCGCTCGGCAGCTCGGGGACGGCGGGGGAGGGCACCAGGCCCAGAAACGTCGATGCGATGGTGCGTACCCCGGGTACCCGGCCGGGGTCGGAGAACACAGCCAGCTGCTCAAGGTGGGCGATCTCACGCAGATCGACCTTCTCGGCGAGCTGGCGGCGGGCCGATGCCGTGACATCCTCGTCGGTGCGCAGCAGGCCGCCGGGCAGCGACCACCGGCCGGACTGCGGCTCGCGGGCGCGTTCCCACAGCAGCACGTTGAGCTGGGGGCGGCGCTGATCCAGGCCGCCAACCTGGAAGACCACGGTGAGCACCTCGTGGGCGGTGCTAGTATGAACCATGTTTTCGATTATAAGTCGAAAACCTGTTTTGAGAGGAGTCACCATGACCACCCTCACCGACACCGGTGTGCAGGCGGGCAGCCTGACCGGCCGCATCGTGAACTCACCGGCCGGCTACAGCGGTGTCGAACCCGACGCGGAGTGGGTGGCCGAGGTGCTTCGGCTCAAGAAGGAACGCAACGCGACGATCCTGGCCCACAACTACCAACTGCCCGAGATCCAGGACATCGCCGATCACGTCGGGGACTCCCTGGCGCTGGCCCGCATCGCGGCCACCGCTGCCGAGGAGACCATCGTGTTCTGCGGTGTGCACTTCATGGCCGAGACGGCCAAGATCCTCTCCCCGGACAAGACGGTGCTGCTGCCCGACACCCGGGCGGGCTGTTCGCTGGCCGACTCCATCACCGCCGAGGAACTGCAGGCCTGGCGCGACGAGTTCCCGGACGCGGTCGTGGTCTCCTACGTCAACACCACGGCGGCGGTGAAGGCCCTGACCGACTACTGCTGCACCTCGTCGAACGCCGTCGACGTGGTCAACGCGATCGATCCGGACCGCGAGGTGCTCTTCCTGCCCGACCAGTTCCTGGGCCAGCACGTCAAGCGCGTCACCGGCCGCGACAACATCCGCATCTGGGCCGGTGAATGCCACGTGCACGCCGCCATCAACGGCGACGAGCTCGAGGCGATGGCGCGGGCCAACCCCGAGGCCGAACTGTTCGTGCACCCCGAGTGCGGATGCGCGACGTCGTCGCTGTACCTGGTCGGCGAAGGCCATTTCCCCGCCGAGCAGGTCAAGATTCTCTCGACCGGCGGCATGCTCGAAGAGGCCGCCCGTACCGGGGCCACCAAGGTGCTGGTCGCCACCGAGATCGGCATGATCCACCAGCTGCGCAAAGCCGCGCCGCAGGTGGATTTCGAGGCGGTCAACCGCAAGGCGGCCTGCAAGTACATGAAGATGATCACCCCGGCCGCACTGCTGCGCTGCCTGACCGAGGGCGCCGACGAGATCCATGTCGACCCCGAGACGGCACGGCTGGCCGCGCGTAGCGTGCAGCGGATGATCGCGATCGGACATTCCGTCCCGGTCAGCAAGTGACCCCTGGTCCCAGCTGGCAGCAGCGGGCCGATGTCGTCGTCATCGGCACCGGTGTCGGTGGGCTGGCGGCGGCTCGCGCCGCCCACCGGGCCGGGCGCGACGTCGTAGTGCTCAGCAAGTCCGCCGCCGGTGCGGCCGCAACCGCGACCCACTACGCCCAGGGCGGGATCGCAGTGGTGCTGCCCGACACCGACGACACGGTGGCCGCCCACGTCGCCGACACCGTGGCCGCCGGCGGCGGACTGTGCGACCGCGACGCGGTGGCCTCCATCGTGGCCGACGGGTATCGCGCCGTCCGCGACCTGGCCGACGCCGGTGCGCAGTTCGACCGCGCGCGAGACGGCCATTGGGCGCTCACCCGCGAAGGGGGGCACTCGCGGCGCCGCATCATTCACGCCGGCGGCGACGCGACCGGGGCCGAGGTGCAGCGCGCGCTGGATCAGGCGGCGGCCGCGCTGGACGTTCGCGGCGGCCAGGTGGTGCTGCAGATCCTGCGCGACGCCGACCAGGTCACCGGTGTGCTGGTGGCCAACGCCGACGGGATCGGCGTGATCCACGCCCCCGCGGTGGTGCTGGCCACCGGCGGCCTGGGCCACCTGTACCGGGCGACCACCAACCCCGGCGGGGCGACCGGCGACGGCGTGGCCCTGGCACTGTGGGCCGGGGTGGCCGTCAGCGACCTGGAATTCATCCAGTTCCATCCCACGATGCTGTTCTCGGGCGACGGCGCCGGACGCCGGCCGCTGATCACCGAGGCGGTGCGGGGGGAGGGCGCCCGGCTGGTCGACGCCCGCGGCGCGGCCATCACCGACGGCGTGCACCCGATGGGGGACCTGGCGCCCCGCGACGTGGTGGCGGCAGCCGTCGACGCCCGCCTGCGCGAGACCGGTGACCGGTGCGTCTTCCTCGACGCTCGCGGGATCGCCGACTTCGAAAGCCGCTTTCCGACCGTCACCGCGGCCTGCCGCGACGCCGGCATCGACCCTGTCCGGCAACCGATTCCGGTGGTCCCCGGCGCGCACTACAGCTGCGGAGGGGTGCTCACCGACGTCACCGGCCGTACCGAGCTGCCGGGTCTTTTCGCCGCCGGGGAGGTCGGCCGTACCGGCATGCACGGAGCCAACCGGCTGGCGTCCAACAGCCTGCTGGAGGGGCTGGTGGTCGGCGCCCGTGCCGGCGCCGCCGCCGCCGCGCACTGCGCAGCCGCCGGACCGGCCCGGGCCGCGTTCCCCGAGCCCGCCCGCCACCCGGTGCTGCCCCGGCAGCGGCTGCAGGAGGCGATGTCCCGCGATGCCTCGGTGGTCCGCGACAGCTCCGGACTGGCGCGGCTGCAGCAGGTGCTGGCCGACGCCGACCGGCGCCACGTCGCCGATCGGTCCGGAGTCGAGGAAGCCGCACTGACCGTGGCCGCCCGGGTGATCGCGACGGCGGCAGCGGCCCGCACCGAGAGCCGCGGCTGCCACCACCGGGCGCAGCATCCGGCCGCCGACCCCGGGCAGGCCCGCAGTTCCATAATCCGGCTGCGCGACGGCAGTGTCGCGCTCGAAACCCCCGCGGGAGTCTGATGCTTTCCGATACCGAACTCGACGAGGCGCGCCAGATCATCGTGCGCGCCCTCGACGAGGATCTGCGCTACGGGCCCGACGTCACCACCGCCGCGACGGTGCCGGCCGGGGTGAAGGCCGAGGCGGCGATGGTCACCCGGGTGCCCGGCGTGATCGCCGGGCTCGACGTGGCCCTGCTGGTCCTCGACGAGGTTCTCGGCGCCGACGGCTACCAGGTGGTGCAGCGGGTGGCCGACGGCACCCGGGTCGACGCCGGCGCGCCGGTGCTGAGCCTGCGGGCCGACACCCGCGGCCTGCTGACCGCTGAACGCACCATGCTCAACCTGGTCTGTCACCTGTCCGGGATCGCGACCGCGACCGCGGCGTGGGTCGACGCCGTGGACGGGACGTCGGCTCGTGTGCGGGACACCCGCAAGACGCTGCCGGGTCTGCGGGTGCTGCAGAAGTACGCGGTGCGCGTCGGCGGCGGGGTGAACCACCGGATGGGGCTGGGAGACGCCGCCCTGATCAAGGACAACCACGTCGCGGCGGCCGGATCGGTGGCCGCGGCGCTGCGGGCGGTGCGCGAAGCCGCTCCGGAGGTGCCCTGCGAGGTCGAGGTGGACTCGCTCGAGCAGTTCGACGAGGTGCTCGCCGAGGGGCCCGAACTGGTGCTGCTGGACAACTTCGAGGTATGGCAGACCCAGATGGCGGTGCAGCGGCGGGATTCCCGCGCCCCCGGGGTGCTGCTGGAGTCGTCCGGCGGACTGACCCTGGAGACCGCCGGCGCGTACGCCGCCACCGGCGTCGACTATCTGGCCGTGGGCGCCCTCACCCATTCGGTGCGGGTGCTCGACATCGGCCTGGACATGTGACGGCCGGTCAGCCGATATCGGTGACCAGCACCGCCACCTTGCGGTTCTGCAGCCGCAGCAGCGCCGGCAGGCTGGTGTCACCGGAGCCGGCGGGCACGATCCGCGGGTTCACCAGGTGCAGCTGATGCCGGAACAGCTGCACGTCGGCCTCGCCTGCGGCCAGCACGTTTTTCACCCAGTCGGTCTTGCCGTGGCCGAGCGCGATCGCCAGCGTGTCGCCCTTGCGGTAGGTCGTCACCACCGTCTGGTACACCTTGCCGGACTTGCGGCCGCGATGGGTGATCACCGACGTGCCGGGAATGAACTTCGCCAGCGGCTTGACCACCGGATTGACGTACTTGATCTGCAGCCGATCCACCCAGGCGGGGAACACCGCCGGCAGCGTGGACGGGCCCGCGGCACCCTTGTCGACAGCCATGGCAACTCCGTTCTCCTGGGGGCGACCACGGCGCCGCGATCGGTGCTCGCCGACGCCGCAACTGCGCACCACCCTAGCCGCGGGGCCCCGGCGGCGGGGGTCATCCCGGCGCGGCGATATTGACTTGAGGCTCTCTGGGACAATGGACGGCGTGAACACCGGCCTGATGGCACGCATCGACCTGCGCGGCACCGACCAGACGGACCCATCCTCGCGACTCTCGAGGGCCCGGCTGCGTTCGGTTCTGCCCCGCGGCGCCGCCGACGTGGAGGCGGTGCTGCCGCGCGTGCGCCCGATCGTCGAGGCGGTCGCGCAGCGTGGGGCCGCGGCGGCATTGGAATTCGGCGAGTCCTTCGACCGGGTGCGGCCCGGCACGGTCCGGGTGCCCGATGCGGCGCTCGCGGACGCCCTGACCGAGCTGGACCCGGCGGTACGGGCCGCTCTGGAGGTGGCGATCAGCCGGGCCCGTGCGGTCCACACTGACCAGCGGCGCAGCGATACCGCCACCACGCTGGCCCCGGGCGCCACCGTCACGCAGCGGTGGATTCCCGTCGAACGGGTCGGCCTGTACGTGCCCGGCGGCAACGCGGTCTACCCGTCCAGCGTGGTGATGAACGTCGTCCCGGCCCAGATCGCCGGGGTCGACTCGCTGGTGATCGCCAGCCCGCCCCAGGCCGCCTTCGACGGCCTGCCGCACCCCACGATCCTGGCCGCGGCCCGGCTGCTCGGTGTCGACGAGGTCTGGGCGGTCGGCGGCGCGCAGGCCGTGGCGTTGCTGGCCTACGGCGGCACCGACACCGACGACGGCGAACTGGCCCCGGTCGACATGATCACCGGCCCCGGCAACATCTACGTCACCGCCGCCAAAAGACTGTGCCGGTCGCAGGTGGGCATCGACGCCGAGGCCGGTCCCACCGAGATCGCGATTCTCGCCGACAACACCGCCAACCCGGCACACCTGGCCGCCGACCTGATCAGTCAGGCCGAGCACGACGAGATGGCGGCCAGTGTGCTGGTGGCCACCAGCGCCGAACTGGCCGACGCCACCGCCCGGGAGGTCGACGCGCAACTGCAGACCACGGTGCACCGCGAGCGGGTCAGCACCGCGCTGTCTGGCCCGCAGTCGGCGATCGTGCTGGTCGACGATCTGGACGCCGGTATCGAGGTGGTGAACGCCTACGCCGCCGAGCACCTCGAGATTCAGACCGCCGACCCGGCGGCCGTCGCCGGTCGCATCCGCTCCGCCGGCGCGATCTTCCTCGGACCGTACTCGCCGGTCAGTCTGGGCGACTACTGCGCCGGCTCCAACCACGTGCTGCCCACCGCCGGCAGTGCCCGCTACTCCAGTGGTCTGTCCGTGCAGACCTTCCTGCGCGGCGTGCACCTGGTGGACTACACCGAGGCCGCGCTCAAGGACGTCAGCGGGCACGTGATCGCGCTGGCCACCGCAGAGGATCTGCCCTCGCACGGCGAGGCGGTCCGGCGGAGGTTCGAGCAGTGAGCGCCACCGAGTCACGGCCCGGTGCACAGATCGGCCTGGCGGACCTGCCCCTGCGCGAGGACTTGCGCGGCAAGTCTCCTTACGGCGCACCGCAGCTCGATGTTCCGGTGCGGCTCAACACCAACGAGAACCCGCACCCGCCGAGTGCGGCACTGGTCGACGACGTGGCACGTTCGGTGCGCGAGGTCGCCGCCGAGCTGCATCGGTATCCCGATCGTGACGCCGTCGCGCTGCGCGCCGACCTGGCCGACTATCTGACCACCCAGACCGGGGTGGCGGTGGGGCCGGACAACGTGTGGGCCGCCAACGGTTCCAACGAGATCCTGCAGCAATTGCTGCAGGCGTTCGGGGGGCCGGGCCGCAGCGCCATCGGATTCGTGCCGTCGTACTCGATGCACCCGATCATCGCCGACGGCACCTTGACGCGTTGGCTGGCCGTGCACCGCGGGTCTGACTTCGGGCTCGACGTGGCCGTGGCGACCGCCGCCGTCGCTGAGCACCAGCCCGACGTGGTGTTCATCGCGTCCCCGAACAACCCTTCCGGGCAAAGTGTTTCGCTGGATGACTTGCGGACGCTGCTGGAGGCGGCGCCCGGGATCGTGATCGTGGACGAGGCCTACGGCGAGTTCTCCTCACAGCCCAGCGCGATCGCGCTGATCACCGACTACCCGGCCAAGCTGATCGTCACCCGCACGATGAGCAAGGCGTTCGCGTTCGCCGGCGGCCGGCTCGGCTACCTGATCGCCGCGCCGGCGGTGATCGATGCGATGTTGCTGGTGCGGCTGCCGTACCACCTGTCGGTGGTCACCCAGGCGGCCGCACGCGCCGCGCTGCGCCACGCCGACGACACCCTGGGCAGCGTCGCACAATTGATATCCGAGCGGGATCGCGTCTCGGGAGCGCTGTCCGACATGGGTTTTCGGGTGATCCCCAGCGATGCCAACTTCGTGCTGTTCGGCGAATTCGCCGATGCCCCGGCGACCTGGCAGCGCTACCTGGACGCCGGTATCCTCATCCGCGATGTCGGCATCCCCGGATACCTGCGGGCCACCACCGGGCTTCCGGACGAGAACGACGCGCTGCTCGCCGCCAGCCAACGGCTCGCGGCCACCGAACTCACCCGGCAACCGGTACCGATCGCCGGCGCGGCGGAACCGGACGCAGCCGGCGGCCACCAGCACAAAGGAGCATCATGACCGGCAATCGCCGCGCCCGGGTAGAACGTGCCACCCGTGAATCAGACATCACGGTCGAACTCGATCTCGACGGCACCGGCGTCGTGAACATCGACACCGGAGTGCCGTTCTTCGACCACATGCTGACCGCACTGGGCGCGCACGCCAGCTTCGATCTGACGGTCCGCGCCCACGGCGACACCGAGATCGAAGCGCACCACACCGTCGAGGACACCGCGATCGTGCTCGGGCAGGCGCTGGGCGAGGCGCTGGGCGACAAGGTGGGCATCCGCCGCTTCGGCGATGCCTTCATCCCGATGGACGAGACCCTGGCACACGCTGCCGTCGACGTGTCCGGGCGGCCCTACTGCGTGCACACCGGAGAGCCGGATCACTTGGCACACACCACGATCGCCGGAACGCAGGCGCCGTACCACACCGTCATCAACCGGCACGTGTTCGAGACGCTGGCATCCAACGCCCGCATCGCGCTGCACGTGCGGGTGCTCTACGGGCGCGACCCGCACCACATCACCGAAGCCCAGTACAAAGCCGTCGCGCGTGCGCTGCGCCAGGCCGTGGAACCCGACCCCCGGGTGACCGGGGTGCCGTCCACCAAAGGCGCCCTGTGAGCGGATCTGCCAAACCCAGGGTGGTGATCCTGGACTACGGTTCGGGGAACCTGCGCTCTGCCCAGCGGGCTCTGCAGCGGGTCGGTGCGCAGGTCGAGGTGACCGCCGACGCCGACGCCGCCGCCGGGGCCGACGGCCTGCTGGTGCCCGGCGTCGGTGCCTATGCGGCGTGCATGGCGGGCCTGCGCAACGTCAACGGCGACAAGATCATCGCCGAACGCGTGCAGTCCGGGCGACCCGTGCTCGGCGTCTGCGTCGGGATGCAGATTCTGTTCGCCCACGGCGTCGAGTTCGGGGTCGACACCACCGGATGTGGGCAGTGGCCGGGCGCGGTCACCCGACTGGACGCCCCGGTGATCCCGCACATGGGCTGGAACGTCGTCGATGCCGCGCCGGGCAGCACGCTGTTCGCCGGCCTGGACGCCGACACCCGGTTCTACTTCGTGCACTCCTACGCCGCGCAGCGCTGGGAGGGCCGTCCGGAGGCTTTGGTGACCTGGGCGACCCATCAGGTACCGTTCGTGGCGGCTGTCGAGGATGGGCCGTTGGCCGCCACCCAGTTTCACCCCGAAAAGAGTGGGGATGCCGGGGCGACACTGTTGAGCAACTGGGTGGAGGCACTGTGAGTACGACTGCGAACAAGGCACTGGTTCTGTTGCCGGCCGTCGATGTGGTCGACGGGCGCGCCGTGCGCCTGGTGCAGGGAAAGGCCGGCAGCGAAACCGAGTACGGCTCGGCGCTCGACGCCGCGCTGGGCTGGCAGCGCGACGGCGCGGAATGGATCCACCTGGTCGATCTGGACGCGGCCTTCGGGCGCGGTTCCAACCGCGAGCTGCTGGCCGATGTGGTGGGCCGTCTCGATGTCAAGGTGGAACTGTCCGGCGGGATCCGTGACGACGAGTCGCTGGCAGCGGCGCTGGCCACCGGCTGCGCCCGGGTGAACCTCGGCACGGCGGCCCTGGAGAACCCGCAGTGGTGCGCGCGGGCGATCGCCGAACACGGCGAGAAGGTCGCGGTAGGGCTCGATGTGCAGATCGACCCCAGTCATCCCGACGGCATCCACCGGCTGCGCGGCCGGGGCTGGGAGACCGACGGCGGGGATCTGTGGCCGGTCCTGGAACGGCTTGACCGCGAAGGGTGTTCACGCTACGTCGTCACCGATGTGACCAAGGACGGCACCCTGGGCGGGCCCAACCTGGAGCTGCTCGGCGCGGTCGCCGACCGCACCGACGCGCCCGTGATCGCCTCCGGCGGAGTCTCGAGCCTCGACGACCTGCGCGCTATCGCCACGCTGGTGAACCGCGGCGTGGAGGGCGCCATCGTCGGCAAGGCCCTCTACGCGGGCCGGTTCACGCTGCCCGAGGCGTTGTCCACGGTGCAGGAGTAGGCCGCCATGGCGCTGGACACCGTGGATCTGGAGGCGCTGGTCGCAGCGGCGTCGGAGATCCTCGATGTCGCAGCCGAGCCGTTTCTGGCCGGCCACCGGGCTGGATCGGCAGTGCGCAAGGGCGGCAACGACTTTGCGACCGAGGTTGACCTCGCCCTGGAACGACAGATCACCGATGCACTGGTCGCGGCGACCGGAATCGGAGTGCACGGCGAGGAATTCGGCGGCCCGCCGATCGATTCCCCGTTGGTGTGGGTGCTCGATCCCATCGACGGGACCTTCAACTACGCCGCTGGCTCTCCGATGGCCGCCATACTGCTGGGGCTGCTTCGCGACGGGGAGCCGGTCGCGGGGCTGACCTGGCTGCCGTTCGCCGGTCAGCGCTACACGGCGGTGGCGGGCGGCCCGCTGATCCGCAACGGGGTGGCGCAACCACGACTGGAGCCCGCCGACCTGGCCCACTCGTTGGTCGGCATCGGCACATTCAACGTCGAATGGCGGGGTCGCTTTCCCGGCCGCTACCGGCTGGCCGTGCTCGAGGGACTGACCAGGGTGACCTCGCGGACGCGGATGCACGGCGCCACCGGAATCGACCTGGCCTATGTCGCCGACGGCACGCTCGGCGGTGCGATCAGTTTCGGCCACCACATCTGGGACCACGCCGCCGGCGTGGCCATGGTGCGGGCGGCGGGCGGCATCGTCACCGACCTGTCCGGCGCCCCCTGGACGGCATTGTCGGACTCGGCGCTGGTCGCCGCGCCGGGGGCACACGATCAGATTCTCGACATCCTCAAGCGAGTCGGCGCACCGGGGGACTACTGATATGGAACCGATGCATCAGCACAGCGGTTCAGCGAGGCTCGACGCAGGAGAGGCGAAGCTGGAACCGATGCATCAGAACAGTGATGTGGCCGTACGGGTCATTCCGTGTCTGGACGTCGACGGCGGCCGGGTCGTCAAAGGGGTGAACTTCGCCAATCTGCGCGATGCCGGCGACCCTGTCGAGCTGGCCGCGGCCTATGACGCCGCGGGCGCCGACGAGCTGACCTTCCTCGACGTGACGGCGTCGTCGTCGGGCCGGGCGACCATGCTCGAGGTGGTCGCGCGCACCGCCGATCAGGTCTTCATCCCGCTCACCGTCGGCGGCGGGGTACGTACGGTCGCCGACGTCGACGTGCTGTTGCGGGCCGGAGCGGACAAGGTTTCGGTGAACACCGCCGCGATCGCCCGCCCGGAGCTTCTTGCCGAGCTGTCGCGGCAGTTCGGTTCCCAGTGCATCGTGCTGTCGGTGGATGCGCGCACGGTGCCGGCCGATTCGGCTCCCACCGCCTCCGGATGGGAAGTCACCACCCACGGCGGCCGGCAGGGCACCGGTATAGACGCCGTCGAATGGGCGGTCCGCGGGGTCGAGTTGGGGGTCGGGGAGATCCTGCTGAATTCGATGGATGCCGACGGCACCAAGGCCGGCTTCGATCTGCGGATGTTGCGCGCGGTCCGGGCGGCGGTGAGCGTGCCGGTGATCGCCAGCGGGGGAGCCGGTGCGGTGGAGCATTTCGCCCCGGCGGTCGCCGCCGGCGCCGATGCGGTGCTGGCGGCCAGTGTGTTTCATTTCGGCGAGATCACGATCGGCGAGGTGAAGGCGGCGATGGCTGCGGAGGGGATCGTGGTGCGATGACCCACCGGCTCGACCCGGCCATTGCGGCCCGCCTCAAGCGAAACTCCGAGGGCCTGATCGCCGCGGTGGTCCAGGAGCGGGGCAGTGGCGACGTACTCATGGTCGCCTGGATGGACGACGAAGCGCTGGCGCGCACACTGGCCACGCGTGAGGCCACGTACTTCTCGCGGTCGCGGCAGCAGCAGTGGATCAAGGGCGCGACCTCCGGGCACACCCAGTACGTGCACTCGGTACGGCTGGACTGCGACGGCGACACCGTGCTGCTGACCGTCGATCAGACCGGCGGCGCCTGCCACACCGGCGATCACAGCTGTTTCGACGCCGGCCAGTTGCTCGCACCCTAGGCCGACGTGCGCGCAACCCTGGCCGGAGCTGCCGCCGCGGCTACGGCGGCGCTCGCGGCGCGCCGCCACCTGCGGATGCGCCCGGCCCTCGCCGGCGTCGCCCCCGAGCTCCGCAGCCCGCTGTTGCCGTATGTGACCGTGACCTACCGTGCACGCACGCTGCCGTTCCTGCGGGCGGTCTACCGGATCAAGCGGCCGGCCGGCCCCGGCGTCACCGTGACGAGCCACCGTGTCGGCGCGGCTGGTATGCGGGTGCTGGTGGCGACACCCCGGCGCGCCCGCCGGCCCGGGCCCGCTGTCCTGATGTTGCACGGCGGGGGGATGATCGTGGGTTCTGCCCTCCTGGAATTGAGCACTTACGGGCGTCTGGCCCGCGAGCTGGACGCGGTGATCGTGGCGCCGGACTATCGGTTGGCACCGGAAAACCCCTTCCCGGCCGCCCTGGACGACTGCATGGCGACGCTGAGCTGGATGCGCGAGCGTGCCGTCACGTTGGGAATCGACCCCGACCGCATCGCGGTGGCCGGCTTCAGCGCCGGGGGCGGTCTCGCGGCGGCCGTCGCCCAGCGTTGCCACGACGAGGGTCTCGGATTGCGGGCCCAGGCCCTGGTCTACCCCATGCTCGACGACCGCACGGTACTGCGCGACAGCGGTGGGCGCGGACGGCTGGTCTGGACGCCGGAGTCCAATCGCTTCGCCTGGACCGCCTACCTGGGCCGGGCACCGCGGATGACCGACGCACCGCCCTACGCCGCGCCGGCCCGGCGCGCGAACCTGTCCGGTCTGGCGCCCGCCTGGATCGGGGTGGGCGACCTGGACCTCTTCTACGCCGAGGACCTCGCCTACGCGCACACACTGCGCGCCTGCGGCGTGCCGTGCGAGCTTCTCACCGTGGCGGGGATGTACCACGCCGCAGACGGCTATGCGCCCAGATCAGCGGTTGCCGCCGCGTTCATGTCCAGCCTGCGCGACCACCTCAGGACCTATCTGTAGCAGCCGGATTCGTCCACGCACCGCCGCGTCTTCGACAGTCCCGCAGATCCATTCGGTACCGGCTGCGGAGCGGTATGCTGGCCGACTGTGACTTCCGACGAGCCTGACGACCGGTACCTGTTGGAGCACAGCCAGCGCACCCGGGGGGTGGAGCTGGACCGGGTGTCGCTGGAGATCGACTCGCACTACGCACAGGGCACCGTCAGTGACATCGAAGCGCACATGCCGCGGGACGGATCGCGGATCATCGCGCTGACGAACCAGCTGAGCGAATCGCAGGCGAATCTGGAATCCGCCTCGGCGCAGTTCACCGAGCTGGCCTCCGCGATTCCGGGCGACATCGTGGATCTCAGCGATCGACTGTCCGGCATTCTCAACGGCGCGATGGCCGAAGCCGAGGACATCCGAACAGAGGCGCAGCGTTTCGCCGACGAGCTGCGCGCGGCGGCCCAGAGCGAGGCTGCGGCCGTTCTGGCCGACGCCGAGGCTCAGCGCCGCGAGGCAGCCGAACTGCGGGCCGAGCTGGAAACACAGCACAAACACCTGCGGGCGCAGGCCGCGCAGCTGCGCCGGCAGGCCGTGCTCAGCGCGGCCGAAATCATGAAAGAGGCCGAAAGCCACGCCTCGGCGATCCTGACCGAGATGAACCGTGCGATCACCAGCCACGTCGCAGACGCGCAACGGCGCCTGGCCGAACTCATCGATGCGCGCGCGAAGATCGTCGACCAGATTGAGCGGTCGACATCGCAGGCCAATCGCGCCAAACAAGTTAATGCCGAAAATCAAGTTAATGCCGCGCATCAGGTGGATCGCGAATCGGCATTGTCGGCCAGAGAAACCTGGTTTCGAGAAAACCGCCCGCGCTGAAGTACCGCTTCGGCCGTTTATTTTTTCGGTGACACGTTCGCACCCGTCTGCTACGCTTCGTCGCGCGGCGGCTTGTCTGCGGTGGCTGACCCGTCCTGATGTGCGCTTTTCCCGGAGTTGACCCAGCGCTGGCCGACCATCGAGTCTTGCCGAGAGGAGGAGTCGGTTCCGGTGCCGAATAGTCTGCCATTCCAAACGCAGATGCGCGGTTTCGATCGCACTGCGGTGGTGGATTCCCTCGCCCGCCTCCACCATGAAATTGACTATTTGCGCAACCGGGCGAAATCGCTCAACGCCGTGCGGACGCAGGCTGAATCGGATCGCGAACAACTCATTGCCGAGCGGGCGAGGCTGCAGAAGGACCTCGTGCACAAGGCCGCCGACGCCGACTGCCGGCGCGGTGAACTCATCGCCGAGATACAGAACCTGCGCCGCCGGCTTGCTGAGGCCACCGGCGCCGAGAATCCGGCGGTCGGAGCACCCGGGCGGCTGACGGTGATGATGCGGATGGCTGCCGAGGAAGCGCGGCGCGTCAAGGAACTGGCTTGTCGGGAGGCCGACGCTTCGACCCGGGATCTGCGCGAGAAGCTGGTTGCCGCCCACTACGAGCGGGCCGCCGCCGGCGAAGAACTGGCCGGGGTGGAGTCGGCGGCCCGCGCGCGGCAGATCAAGATCCTGGACATCGCAACCGCCGAAGCGCAACAGATCCTGCGATCGGCGCACGAGGAGCGCGTTCGCATCGCCGAACAGGCCGCCGAGGCCCAGCAGCGCCGCCGGGCTTTGTACCGCCGGCTGGCCGAGGAGGACGAACGCCGCCGCCTGGCGTCCAACGAGGCCCTCGACAACCTGATCAAGCGGTCCTGGGAAGACGACGAACGCAATCGCGGTCGGTCGCGGCGGCAGCTGGAGCAGAAGCTGCAGGCCACCTGGGAACAGGTCGAGGCCAACATCGCCACGCTCGACGAACAGGCGCGGGCGCAGGCGGCGGCCCTGATCGCCGACGCCGAGCGACAAGCCGAGGCGCTGCGCGAACGCGCTCACGCCGACGTGGCGCTACTGCGCCTCGAGCGCGCCGGACTCCGCGCCGACCTCGACGAGATCCAGAAGTGGATCGGCACTGCCGGTGGCGAAACCCAAGCTGTTCGCCCACCGTAAGTCCGGTGACATGCCCGCGGGGTTCTGATACGCTCCGTCGCACGGTGACTTGAGTCGGCACATCCAGTTGGCTTCGGGCACAAGCTAACTCGGTTGAATTCTGGCTACCGTCGACCGAAGACCGAACCCCTCAGGTGCTTAGGAGTATGCCGGTGGCGCTGGAGATTCCCGACTTCGAAACACAGATGCGCGGTTTCGATCGCAATGAGGTCTCCGACTACATCGGCAGGCTGCACCACGAGATCAGCGTGCTGCAGGAGCGCAACAAGTCCCTCGAGGCGAGCAAGTCGAAGACGCTCATCGACCGCGAACAACTCGCCGCCGAAGTC
>NZ_JRMK01000084.1:0-19692 GCF_000972925.1 Mycobacterium sp. UM_Kg1
CATACCTACAATCACCACCGGCAACACTCAGCGATCGGGAAAGTCCCACCCATCACAAAGTTGACCAACCTGTCTGGGCAGTACATCTAAGCAGGCGGGACCAGCAGCCGCAGCACCGCCTCGGTGAAGGCCTGCGGGTCCTCGATCTGCGGATAGTGCCCCAGCCCGGGCAACTCGACGACCTCGGCGGCGGGGCGTAACTCGCGCAGCCCGTCCAGCACGTTGGTGGTCGCGACCGGGTCGCGCAGACCCCACACGAAGCCCAGCGGTTTGGGCCAGTCCCGCACCGCGCCGTGCCAGCGCTGCGCGTAGCGCACCCGTTCGTTGAGATAGGCCGAGAGCAGGTGCATGATCCGGTTTCCGCCGTTGTGCGCCAACAGCGCCCACTGCGCGACGCCTTCCTGCTCACTCAGTGGATGGTCCGGGCTGAACAACCGGCCGAAGCCGCGAACGAAGCCGCGCTGATTGGGCAGCAGGGCCGCGATGGCCCCCAGGGGGCTGCGCAGCAACTTCTGGCTCGGCCGCAGGCTGGCCCGCTCCAGGATCACACTGCCGTTGGTCAGCACCGCGCGACGCAGGTCGAAACTCAGGGTGCCGTCGATGTCGCGGGCCAGCAGTTCGGTGGTCACCGAGGTGCCCATGTCATGACCGAGCACCACCACCGGACCGGTGGTGTTCGATGTCACCACCTGCTCCACCAGGTCGGCCTGTTCGAGCAGGCTGTAGCGGTGCGGCCGTGGCTTGTCCGACAGCCCGAACCCGAGAAAATCCATGGTCAGCCAGGACCGTCCGGCCAGCCGCTGCACCATCTCGCGGTAGTCGTAGGAGCTGGACGGAAAACCGTGCAGCAGCAGCACGGTCGGCCCCTCCCCCTCCCCTGATCGGACAAACACCCGCCCCGCAGCAGACGTCATCCAGCGGCCACCGCCCTGCCACTCCCGCACGCCGGCGGGCAAAGCCGTTTTTCTCATCGCGGTCATTGTGCGATACCTGCCAGGCCGGCGTGTGCAGATCGGCGAGCGGCGCGCCGGACGCGTTGCGAAGAGCGTCAGGTGGTGCGCGTGCTCGCGCTGGCGGTAGCGTTGCTGACCGGACCGATACGCTCTGGCCCGGCGGGTGCCGGAGTCCGGCGTACGACGTGTGGAGGCGAACAGATGGGCTCGTCGGAACCCGATAATCCGGTGGTGGCAACCCGATGAGGTTTGCCAGCGGATACGACCCGTCCCACGACCTGACCTACAACGACGTCTTCATCGTCCCCAACCGCTCGTCGGTCGACTCACGCCTCGACG
This sequence comes from Mycobacterium sp. UM_Kg1, assembly GCF_000972925.1. NCBI lineage: Bacteria > Bacillati > Actinomycetota > Actinomycetes > Mycobacteriales > Mycobacteriaceae > Mycobacterium > Mycobacterium sp. UM_Kg1. The sequence goes on from NZ_JRMK01000084.1 coordinate 1,293, forward strand.
TGGACCTGTGCACCCGTGACGGTTCGGGCACCACCATCCCGGTGGTGGTGGCCAACATGACCGCGGTGGCGGGGCGGCGGATGGCCGAGACGGTGGCCCGGCGGGGCGGGATCGTGGTGCTGCCACAGGATCTGCCGCTCGACGCCGCGGCCCACTCCGTGGCTTTCGTGAAAAGCCGCGACCTGGTCGCCGACACCCCGGTGGTGCTGTCCCCCGACGACTCGGTGGCCAACGCGATGGCGTTGATCCCCAAACGTGCCCATGGCGTCGCGGTGGTGGTGGTCGACGGGCGGCCGACCGGCTTGGTCACCAAGGCGTGCTGCGAGGGGGGGGATCGCTTCGCCCGGGTTCGCGACGTCGCGGTGTCCGACCTGGTCGAAGCACCGGTCGGCACCGATGCCCGCACGGTGTTCGACCTGTTGGAACACGCGCCGGTCGGCGTGGCGGTGATGACGCATCCCGACGGCACCCTGGCCGGCGTGGTGACCCGCACCGGGGCGATCCGGGCCGGGATCTACACCCCGGCCACCGACGCGGCCGGGCGGTTGCGTGTCGCCGCGGCGGTCGGCATCACCGGCGACGTCGCCGCCAGAGCCGCCGCGCTGCTGTCGATGGGGGTGGATCTGCTGGTCATCGACACCGCGCACGGCCACCAGGAGAAGGCGGTGCAGGCCATCCGGGCCGTCGCGGCCCTCAAGCCGGCGGTGCCGCTGGTGGCCGGCAATGTGGTGTCGGCGCAGGGCACCCGCGACCTGATCGCCGCCGGAGCCGACATCGTCAAGGTCGGCGTCGGTCCCGGCGCCATGTGCACCACCCGCATGATGACCGGCGTGGGCCGCCCCCAGTTCTCCGCTGTCGTCGAATGTGCCGCCGCAGCAAGCGAACTCGGTGCCCATGTGTGGGCCGACGGCGGTGTTCGCCATCCCCGCGACGTCGCGCTGGCCCTGGCCGCGGGCGCGTCGAACGTGATGATCGGCTCCTGGTTCGCCGGCACCTACGAATCTCCCGGCGAGCTGATGTTCGACCGCGACGGCATGCCCTACAAGGAAAGCTACGGCATGGCGTCCAAGCGGGCGGTCGCCGCGCGCACCGCGGCCGACAGCGAGTTCGACCGCGCCCGCAAAGCACTGTTCGAGGAGGGCATTTCGACCTCGCGCATGGCGGTGGACCCAGAGCGCGGCGGCGTCGAGGATCTGCTGGACCACATCACCTCCGGCCTGCGCAGCACCTGCACCTACGTCGGGGCCGCCGATCTCGCCGAGCTCCACGAGCGGGTGGTGCTCGGCGTGCAGTCGGCAGCGGGCTTCGCCGAGGGACATCCGCTACCGTTCGGCTGGTGAGACCGATGGGTCCGGGCACACACCTCGGCTGGCGCGCTGCGCACGGCGCGGGCGGCGGTGCCACCGCGGGGGCGGCGCCGTGAGTCTCGCCGTCACGCTGGCCAGCCTGCTGGCGTTCGCGGTCCTGACCTTGGGCACCGCGGTGTTCGTGGCCGCCGAGTTCTCCCTGACCACCCTGGAACGCAGCGTGGTGGACGCCAACGCTGCGCGTGGTGGCCGCCGCGACGCCTACATCCAAGACGCCCACCGCACGTTGTCCTTCCAGTTGTCCGGTGCGCAGTTGGGCATCTCGATCACCACGCTGGCCATGGGCTACCTGGCCGAACCGGTGCTGGCCCGGTGGCTTCGCCCCCCGCTGACGGCGGTGGGCCTGCCCGACCGGACGGCCTCAGGCGTCGCGCTGGTCGCGGCCCTGGTGATCGCGACGTCGGTGTCCATGGTCTTCGGCGAGCTGGTGCCCAAGAACCTGGCCGTGGCACGACCGCTGCAGACTGCCCGGGCGACGGCCGGTCCCCAGCTGTGGTTCTCCCGGGTGTTCGCGATCGCGATCAAAGTGACCAACGGCACGGCGAACCGCATCCTGCGGCGGTTGGGGATCGAACCCGCCGACCGGCTGGCGTCGGCGCGCTCCGCGCGTGAGTTGGCTTCGCTGGTGCGCAATTCGGCGCGCAGCGGCGCGCTCGACCCCGCCACGGCCGCGTTGGTGGAGGGTTCGCTGCGGTTCGGAGCCCTGACCGCCGAAGAGCTGATGACACCGCGGTCCAAGATCGTGAGCCTGCAGGCCGGTGACAGCGTCGCCGATCTGGCCGCAGCCGCCATCGACACCGGTTTCTCGAAATTTCCGGTGGTCGACGGCGACCTGGACGCCACAGTCGGCATCGTCCACGTCAAACAGGTGCTGGCGGTAGCCGTAGCCGACCGGGCATCGACTCCGCTGCGGGCCGTGAGCAAGCCGGTCGCGGTGGTGCCGTCGACCCTCGACGGTGACGCGGTGATGGAACAGATCGCCGCCAACGGCCAACAGGTGGCCATGGTCGTCGACGAATACGGCGGCACCGCCGGCATGGTCACCGCCGAGGACCTCATCGAAGAGATCGTCGGCGATGTCCGCGACGAGCACGACGATGCCACCCCGGACGTCGTGGCCGCCGGCGGCGGCTGGCAGGTCTCGGGGCTGTTGCGGATCGACGAGGTGGCCGCCGCCACCGGCTACCGCGCGCCGGAAGGCTCCTACGAGACCATCGGCGGACTGGTGCTGCAGGAACTCGGCCACATCCCGGCGGCCGGCGAGACCGTCGAGCTGACTGCGTTCGAGCCCGACGAGCTCTCCGCCCACCCGCCACGCTGGCTGGCCCGGGTGGTCCGCATGGAGGGCCGCCGCATCGACCTGCTGGTGCTCACCCGGCTGGGGCGTGCCGATGGCTGATCTGCTCAACATCGCGCTGACCGTGCTGCTGATCGCGGCGAACGCCTTCTTCGTCGCCGCCGAGTTCTCGCTGATCTCGGCACGGCGCGACCGGCTCGAGGCGCTGGCCGAGCAGGGCAGGCAGAGCGCGGTCACGGTGATCCGGGCCGGCGAGCAGCTGTCCCGAATGCTGGCCGGGGCGCAGTTGGGTGTCACGGTGTGCTCGATCCTGCTCGGCCGCATCGGTGAGCCCACGGTCGCCTACCTGCTCGAGCCCGCGTTCCGGCTGGCCGGAATCCCCGACGCGCTGCTGCACACGGTGGCGTTCGTCGTCGCGTTGACGATCGTGGTGATGCTGCATCTGCTGTTCGGCGAGATGGTGCCCAAGAACATCGCCCTGGCCGGGCCCGAGACGGCGGCGATGCTGCTGATCCCGCCGTACCTGGTCTACATGGCGGCTGCCCGGCCGTTCATCGTCTTCTACAACTGGTGCGCCAACGTCACCCTGCGGGCCATGCGGATCGAGCCCAAGGACGAGCTGGAGATCACGGTGTCCACCGTCGAGTTGAGCGAGATGATCGCCGAATCGGTCTCGGCCGGACTGCTCGACCTCGAGGAGTACACCCGGTTGACCCGCGCCCTGCAGATCCGCACCCGGGTGGTCGCCGATGTCGCGCTGCCGATCGGCGACGTCCGCGCCGTACCGGTGGCGGCCGCCGGCCAGGGTCCCACCGTGGCCGCGATCGAGCAGGCCTTCGCGGCCACCGGCTACTCCCGGTTCCCGGTCGTCGACCAGGGTGAATTCGTCGGCTACCTGCACATCAAGGACGTTCTGCTCAACGAGACCCCGGCCGGGGCCGGCGGCGCCGTCGTCGACGTCGCCGCCATCCGGCCGCTGCCGCGCGTCCCGGCCGCTCTACCGTTGGCCGATGCGCTGTCACGGCTGCGCCGCAGCAACAGCCACCTGGCGCTGGCGGTCAGCGATGACGGCACCGCGGTGGCCATGGTGACGCTGGAGGATCTCGTGCAGGACGTCGTCGGCACCGTCCGCGACGGGACGCACCGTGTTTGACCTGGCTGAACCGACACTGGAGGCGGTGGCTTGGCAGGCCCGCGCCAAGGCCTACCGGCAACGCCTGGACCGCTTCCTGCCTCCGCTGCTGCAGCGGATCGCGTCCGGCGACCCGGTGCCGGCTTTCCTGTTCAGTTACTACAGCCTGCGGCCGGCGCAGCTGCGCTGGTGGAACCCCGGTTACGGGGTGCGGCTGGCCGGGCCGGCGGCACTGCAGGACTACCGCGGGCGCCGCGGCTACACGGTGCGCGACGGCGGGGTCGGCGTGGCCGCCGGATACCTGCGAGAGCGCGCCGATACCGTGCGGTTCGTCGCGCGGCTGCTGCGTGCCTGCGGGCAGCGGCCCGCGCAGCTCAACTGCTTCGGGCTGCACGAGTGGGCAATGGTGTATCGCCGCGCGGCCCACCAGTCCGTCCGGCACGAGCACGTTCCGCTGCGGCTGCCCGCCGTCGAGGTGGACCGTGTTGTGGAGGCAACACCGTTGCGCTGCACTCACTTCGACGCGTTCCGGTTTTTCACCCCCGCGGCGGCACCGCGCAACGCCGGGACGCCCACCCGGTCCACCCAGATCGGCTGGGAGCAGCCGGGATGCCTGCACGCGAACATGGACCTGTACAAGTGGTGCTACAAGTTGGGGCCGCTGATCGAATCGGACCTGCTGCTGGACTGCCTGCAGCTGGCAGCGGCGGCGCGCGAGATCGACATGCGGGCCAGCCCCTATGACCTGAGCGGCTACGGCTATGCGCCGATCGCCGTCGAGACCGCGGCGGGCCGCGCTGAATATGTCCGTCGCCAAGGTGAGATCGCCCAGCGTGCTGCACCGTTGCGGGCGACGCTGCTGGCCCGCTGCGAGCAGCTGATCGACAGATGCGAATAGCCTCGTTACCTGCCGGTAAGGTGGTAGATCGGCTAAGAGGGAGGAAATCATGACAGAACGGGTGTCGGTGGGCGGCTTACGGGTCGCACGCGTGCTGTATGACTTCATCACCGATGAGGCCCTGCCGGGCACCGGTGTCGACCCCGACAGCTTCTGGGCCGGGGTGGACAAGGTCGTCACCGATCTGACGCCGAAGAACCAGGAGCTGCTGGCACGTCGCGATGAACTGCAGGCCCAGATCGACAAGTGGCACCGGCATCGGGTGATCGAACCGCTGGACACCGAGGCGTACCGGGCCTTCCTCACCGAGATCGGGTACCTGCTGCCCGAACCCGAGGACTTCACGGTCACCACGGCCGGTGTCGACGATGAGATCGCGGTGCAGGCCGGCCCGCAGCTGGTGGTGCCGGTGCTCAACGCCCGGTTCGCGCTCAACGCCGCCAACGCGCGCTGGGGATCGCTGTACGACGCGCTGTACGGAACCGACGTGATCAGCGAGGAGGACGGGGCGCACAAGGGCACGTCCTACAACCCGGTGCGCGGCGAGAAGGTGATCGCCTATGCCCGCAAATTCCTCGAGCATGCCGTGCCGCTGACCACCGGCAGCTGGACCGAGGTCAAGAGCTTCGCGGTCGAAGACGCCGCGCTGGTGGTCACGCTGGCCGACGACGTGGTCACCACCGTCGGCGCGCCCACCGAGTTCGTCGGCTACACCGGGGACGCCGAGGCGCCGTCGTCGGTGCTGCTGTCACACCACGGCCTGCACATCGAGATCCTGATCGACCCGGAGTCGCCGATCGGTTCCACCGACCCCGCCGGCATCAAAGACGTGGTGCTGGAGTCGGCGGTCACCACGATCATGGACTTCGAGGATTCGGTGGCCGCGGTCGATGCCGAGGACAAGGTGCTCGGCTACCGCAACTGGCTGGGCCTCAACCGCGGCGACCTGGCCGAGCAGGTCAACAAGGGCGGCGAGACCTTCACGCGCACCCTGTCCGCCGACCGCGAGTTCACCGCCCCGGACGGGGGCACGGTGACCCTGCCGGGCCGCAGCCTGATGTTCGTCCGCAACGTCGGTCACCTGATGACCAACGACGCCATCATCAACACCGCCGACGGCGAGAACACCGAGGTGTTCGAGGGCATCCAGGACGCGTTGTTCACCGGGCTCATCGCCGTGCACGGGCTGACCGCATCGCAGGAGAACGGACCGCTGACCAACAGCCGCACCGGCTCGATCTACATCGTCAAACCGAAGATGCACGGGCCGGACGAGGTGGCCTTCACCGCCGAGCTGTTCAGCCGGGTCGAAGATGTGCTGGGACTGCCGCAGAAGACCCTCAAGATCGGCATCATGGACGAGGAGCGGCGCACCACGGTCAACCTGCGCGCGTGCATCAAAGCCGCCGCCGACCGGGTGGTGTTCATCAACACCGGCTTCCTGGACCGCACCGGCGACGAGATCCACACCTCGATGGAGGCCGGGCCCATGGTGCGCAAGGCCAACATGAAGTCCCAGCCGTGGATCCTGGCCTACGAGGACAACAACGTCGACGCGGGATTGGCCGCCGGACTTCCCGGCCACGCCCAGATCGGCAAGGGCATGTGGGCCATGACCGACCTGATGGCCGACATGGTGACGCAGAAGATCGCCCACCCCCGCTCGGGGGCGAGCACCGCATGGGTGCCCTCGCCCACCGCCGCCACCCTGCACGCGATGCACTACCACCAGGTGGACGTCTTCGAGGTGCAGCGGGAACTGGCCGGAGAGCGGCGGGCAACGCTGGATCAGCTGCTGACCATCCCGCTCTCCGAAGGCCTGGCCTGGGCGCCCGACGAGATCCGCGAAGAGGTGGACAACAACTGCCAGTCGATCCTGGGTTACGTGGTGCGCTGGATCGACCAGGGCGTGGGCTGCTCGAAGGTCCCCGACATCCACGATGTGGCGCTGATGGAAGACCGTGCCACCCTGAGGATTTCGTCGCAGTTGCTGGCGAACTGGTTGCGGCACGGGGTGATCACCGCCGAAGACGTGCAGTCGAGCCTGGAACGGATGGCCCCGGCGGTGGACCGCCAGAACGCCGGTGACGCCAACTACCGGCCGATGGCACCGGACTTCGAATCCAGCATCGCCTTCGCGGCCGCCCGCGAGCTGATCCTGTCCGGGACCACTCAGCCCAACGGCTACACCGAGCCGATCCTGCACCGGCGCCGGCGGGAGTTCAAAGCCCAGGCCGGTGTCTGACCCGACACCGATCCGAATGACCGTGGCCGGACACCCGGCCAGGCGGAGAGGACGCAGCCACTGTGGGTAGGCACAGTTTGCCCGGCCCGGACGATTCCGACGACGAGCCCTTCGGACCCGCTGGTGTGGACGACTACGGCGACGACGCCGGGTTCTCGGACCATGCGTTCGACAGTTACGCCGATCCGGACGACGACGACTACGTCGACGACTATCACGAGGCGTACTTCGACGAGCCCTTCTACGGCGACACCGGCCATGACGCCGGGCCGCAACCCGGCGACGCCGACCCGGCCCAGTACATGCGCCGCGGCGCCGCCGAGGAGCAGTCGCGGTATCAGACCGGGCCTTTCGGTGCCATCGCCGGCCAGTCCGTTGCCGAGTCGGCCGACGAAGACCCCAGCGGTGGGCACCGTCATCTCGACCGGTGGCGCCGGCATCGTAACGACTCCGGAGCGCGCGGGGTCAGCGTCGGCGTGATCGCCGCGCTGGTCACCGTGGTCGTCGTGGTGGGCGTGGTGATCCTGTGGCGCTTCTTCGGCAATTCGCTGTCGCATCGCTCCGCGATCGCCGCCCGCAGCTGCGCCGCCGGCGACCTGGCCGTTGCCGTCGTGGCGGATCCGTCGATCGCCGACCACGTACAGGGGTTCGCCGACCGGTTCAACAAGACCGCCAAGCCGATCGGCGACCGCTGTGTGTCGGTGCAGGTCAGGCCGGCCGATTCCGATGCCGTGGTCAGCGGCTTCCTCGGCGACTGGCCGGCCCAGCTCGGCCAGCGTCCGGCGCTGTGGATCCCCGGCAGCTCCATCTCCGCGGCCCGGTTGAAGACCGCCGCCGGCGCCGAGACGGTCAGCGACAGCCGGTCGCTGGTCACCTCGCCGGTGCTGCTGGCGGTTACTCCGCAGCTCAAAAGCGCTCTGCAGAAGCAGAGTTGGGCGAGCCTGCCGGACCTGCAGACCGACCCGGACGGACTGGGCCCACTCGGCCTTGCCGGGTGGGGCTCGCTGCGGTTGGCGCTGCCCATCGACGGCAACGGCGACGCCGCATTCCTGGCCGGCGAAGCCGTGGCGGCCGGCGCCGTCTCCAAGGGCGCTCCCGCCACCGATGGTGTCGGGGCGGTGCACCGGCTTGCCGGCGGACAGCCCAAACTTGTCGACGCGTCACTTGCCGAGGCGATGAACGTCCTTCTGCGCCCGGGAAATCCGGCGGCCTCTCCGGTGCATGCGGTGGTGACCACCGAACAGCAGCTGTTCACCCGGGGCAAGTCGCTGTCCGACCCGGCCACCGCGCTGGGTTCGTGGCGGCCGCCGGGGCCGGTGCCGGTCGCCGACTACCCCACCGTGCTGCTGGCCGGCTCCTGGTTGTCGCAGGAACAGGTCAGTGCCGCCAGCGAATTCGCCCGCTTCGCCCGTAAACCCGACCAGCTCGCCGAGCTGGCCAAGGCCGGCTTCCGGGTCGAGGGCGTCGCACCCCCGAGCAGTGACGTCACCGGGTTCCCCGCGGTGCCGGACACTCTTTCGGTCGGTGACGACGCGACGCGCGCCGCGTTGGCCAACGCCCTGACCACCCTGCCGGGCAGCGCAGCGGTCACGCTCATGCTCGACCAGTCGATGACCACCGACGAGGGCGGCAAGAGCCGTTTGGCGCACGTGATCGCCGCACTGGATCGGCGCATCAGGGAGCTGGCCCCGAATTCGACCGTGGGCCTGTGGACCTTCGACGGCACCGAGGGGCACAGTCTGGTCACCGCCGGCCCGCTGGACGAGCCGCTCAACGACGCCACCCGGGCGGACACCTTGATCAGCGAGCTCAACGAGCTCAGTTCGACGCCCGGCGGTGCGGTGTCCTTCACGACGCTGCGCATGGTGTACAACCAGGCCCTAGCCAATTACCTTCCGGGGCAGTCCAACTCGGTGCTCGTCATCACCGCGGGTCCGCACACCGACCGGACCCTGGACGGACCTGGGCTCGAGGAGTTCATTCGGTCCACCACCGACCCGCAACGCCCCGTCGCCGTCAACGTCATCGACTTCGGCGCCGACGCCGATCAGGCGACGTGGCAGGCGGTGGCACAGCTGTCGGGCGGCACCTACCAGAACGTGCGCGCCGGGAACTCCCCCGAGCTCGGCGCAGCGCTGAACTCGCTGCTGGGTTAACCGTCGAGCATGTCGAGGAGCTGCTGGGGCATGCTGACCAGCAGCTCGGTGAACGTACCGCCGAAGGAGCCGACGCTGGCACCGGCCAGGGTCAGCTGCCCGGCGACGAATCCCTCGAGCAGGTCGGCCAGGTAGGGATTCACCCAGTCGCCGACCAGATCGCCGAGGTTGAGCGAGAAGCCGTCGAGTCCCAGGTAGGCGAGTACATCGCCGAGGTCGAGGCCGTTGAGCAACCAGGTCAGGTCCAGGCCGAGCGGGCCGTCGGTCAGCACCGCGCCCAGTGGGCCGCCGAGGTCGCTCAGCAGGTCCCGCAGCGTCAGGTCGGCGACCGAGTCGGCGAAGCCGAGGTCGGTCAGGACACCACCGATGGTCAGATCGCCCAGCCACAGCAGCGCCTCGCCCACGCTGCCCAGGACCGAACCGATGGAGTCATCGATCGCCAGATCGCCCAGTAGGTCACCGACTTGCAGAGTGTTGAGCAGGGCTTCCAGACCACCGGATCCCAGGAACTCGTCGGCGAGGTCGGTCAACAGCGGCCCGATGAACGGAATGGGGTCGAACAGGTCGGCCGCGCCCTCCTGGAGCCAACCGCTCAGCTGGCCGAGCAGCCCGATGTCCGAGAGCAGGCTGCCGAGGTAGGCACTGGACAGGTCGCCCTCGCCGAGGCCGACGAGCAGGTGGCCCACGGCGAGGGGAATCGCGGCGTCGACCCCGAAGGCGCTCACCACGTCGGCGAACCGGAAGTCGCCGAGCGCAAGGTCGAGATCGAGGTCGCGGAAGAAGTCGGTGCCACCCCATTCGCTCAACAGCGCGGCCAGGTTGTACTGGCTCAATCCCAAATCGCCCAGGCCCAAAAACCTCAGCAGGTCGCCGAGCGTGCCCACGCCGGTGGCCCACTCCAGCAGGTCGCCCATACCTTCGTCGCTGAGCCCGAGGCCGCTGAGCAGCGTGCCCACGGTCAGGGTGCCCAGCCGCACGTGCTCGATCACGGCGTCGAGGTCCACGCCGCCCAGATCGGGCATCTGCAGTCCCAGCATGTCCAGCACCCGGGACAGGTCGAGGTTGAGTTCCAGGTTCTGTTCGGGGGCCAGTACCCCGTTGTACACCGGAAGGCTCATCGCGCCGCCCAGCAGGCTCACATCGCGCTGGCCGTTGAGGTAGGCGTCGAGGAGCGTGGCCGGGGCGTTGACCAACGCGGTCCATGCGGTCTTGGAGTCGCCCAGATCCTCGATCACGCCGATCAACGCATCCAGGGTCGCCACATGCGAGACCAGGCCGGCGATCAGCAGCTCCAGCCCAGGCGAGAGCTGCACCGCAAGCGTCGCGGGAAGCGACGCGGTGTCGGTGTCGACCGCCAGCGTGAAGCTGCTGGCCGCATCGATCAGGCCCAACGGGTTGGTGAACACGGTGGTGAACACCTGGCCGAGAGCCGACCAGTCGGTTTGGGCACCGATGCGCTCGATGTTGTCCACGGTGTTGGCGAACAGGTCGCCGTAGGAGGCGGCCAGCGCCACGCTGGGCGACACGGCGGGCGCCGGTGCCGGAACCGGTGCGGCCGTGACGATCCCGGCGCCCAGGAGGGCGATTCCCGCGACACAGGAGCGGGTCATGGACTCCGTCACGGGTCCTCCTCGATGCACACCTCAGCCAGAATGGGTCAGGGCGATCCTAGACGCTTTGTTTGGGTGCGCTGAGACGATGCTGGCTATTTGCCGAAGGGCGTGCGGGCGCCGTCGCTCAGGCGAAGGCCTCCACCGGGGGGCACGAGCAGACCAGATTGCGGTCGCCGTACGCACCGTCGATCCGGCGCACCGGGGGCCACACCTTCGGGCGGAAGTCACGGCCCAACGGGTAGGCGGCCTGCTCCCGCGGGTAGGGGTGCTCCCAGTCCTGCACCAGGAGGCACTCGGCGGTGTGCGGGGCGCCGCGCAGCGGGTTGTCGTCAGCGGTCCATTCGCCCGACGCCACCCGGTCGATCTCGCCGCGGATGGCGATCATGGCCGCGCAGAAGGCATCGACTTCGGCCAGGCTCTCACTTTCGGTGGGCTCCACCATCAGCGTCCCGGCCACCGGGAAACTCATGGTCGGGGCGTGGAAGCCGTAGTCGGCCAGCCGCTTGGCGACGTCATCGACGGTCACGCCGGTGCGCTTGGTGATCTCCCGCAGGTCCAGGATGCATTCGTGGGCGACCATGCCGTTCTCCCCGGTGTAGAGCACCGGGTAGTACTCGTCGAGTCGGCGGGCGATGTAGTTCGCCGACGCGATTGCGGTCAGTGACGCCGCACGCAGGCCGGCGGCCCCCATCATCCGGATATAGGCCCAGGTGATCGGCAGGATCGATGCCGACCCGTACGGGGCCGCCGAAACCGGCGGACCGGCCGGCAACTCCGGGGCCAGCGGGTGCCCGGGCAGGAACTGCGCCAGGTGTGCGCGCACCGCCACCGGCCCGACCCCGGGTCCGCCGCCGCCGTGCGGGATGCAGAAGGTCTTGTGCAGGTTGAGGTGGCTGACATCGCCGCCGAACCTGCCGGGCCGGGCCAGCCCGACCAGCGCGTTGAGGTTGGCGCCGTCGACGTAGACCTGGCCGCCGGCGTCGTGGACGGCGGCACAGATCTCGGCGATGTCGTGCTCGTAGACCCCGTGCGTGGACGGGTAGGTGATCATCAACGCCGACAGCGCCGCGGCGTGTTCGGCGACCTTGCTGCGCAGATCGTCGAGGTCGACGTCGCCGTTCTCGCGGCAGGCCACCACCACCACGCGCATCCCGGCCAGTGCCGCCGAGGCGGCGTTGGTGCCATGTGCGCTGGACGGAATCAGGCAGACGTCGCGGTGGGACTCGCCGCGGCTGGCGTGGTAGGCGTGGATCGCCAGCAGGCCCGCGTACTCGCCCTGCGAGCCGGCGTTGGGTTGCAGCGACACCGCGTCGTATCCGGTGATCGCCGCCAGCCAGGTCTCCAACTGCCCGATAAGCGTCCGCAGGCCCACAGCGTCGCCGGCCGGCGCGAACGGGTGCTGGCGGGCGAACTCCGGCCAGGTGATCGACTCCATCTCGGCGGCGGCGTTGAGCTTCATGGTGCACGACCCGAGCGGGATCATGCTGCGGTCCAAGGCGATGTCCTTGTCCGACAGCGAACGCAGGTAGCGCATCATCTCGGTTTCGGTCCGGTAGCGCGAGAATGCCGGGTGGGTCAGGAACGGCGCGGTGCGGGTGGCGATCGGCACGCCGGCGGACTCGACCGGCGCCAGCCCGAACGCCTCGAGAACCGCCGCGACGTGCGCGTCGGTGGTGGTCTCGTCGCAGGCCACCGAGACGTGGTCGGCGTCCACCCGCCACAGGTTGATCCCGCGGGCCTTGGCGGCGGCGATGATCTCGTCGGCGCGGCCCGGTACGCGGGCCAGCACGGTGTCGAAGTAGCGGTCGTGGACCAGCGCGTCACCGAGGGCGGCGCCGATCTTCTCCGCCTGTGTGTGCACCCGCTGCGCGATGGCGGTCAGGCCTTCAGGGCCGTGGTAGCTGGCGTACATCGCTGCCATCACCGCCAGCAGCACCTGCGCGGTGCAGATGTTGGAGGTGGCCTTGTCGCGGCGGATGTGTTGTTCGCGGGTCTGCAGCGCCAGCCGGTAGGCCTCGGCGCCGTCACGATCCCGGGACACCCCGACCAGCCGGCCGGGCAGCTGACGGGCGTGGCCGGGGTGCACGGCCAGATATCCGGCGTGCGGGCCGCCGAAACCCATCGGCACGCCGAAACGCTGCGCACTGCCGAATGCCACGTCCGCACCGCTCTCGCCGGGCGGGGTGAGCAGCGTGAGCGCCAGCAGGTCGGCGCCGACCGCCACCAGCGCGCCCCGCTCGTGGGCGGCGGCAATCAGCCCCGACCAGTCGGTGATCCGGCCGGAGGCCCCCGGCAACTGCACGATCACCCCGAAGAAGTCGCCGTCGGGAAGTCCGTCCCGCAGGTCCGCGGTGACGATCTCGATGCGCAGCGGCTCGGCGCGGGTGGCCAGCACCGCGGCGGTCTGGGTGAACAGGTCGGAATCGACCAGCAGACGGTGCGAGGCGCCGCGGGTCGCGCGGTGCATCAAGGTCATGGCCTCGGCGGCTGCGGTGCCCTCGTCGAGCATCGAGGCGTTGGCGATCTCGCACCCGGTGAGGTCGGCGACCATGGTCTGGAAATTCAGCAGGGCTTCCAGCCGGCCCTGGCTGATCTCCGGCTGGTAGGGCGTGTACGCGGTGTACCAGGCCGGATTCTGCATGATGTTGCGCAGCAGCACCGGAGGGGTGAGCGTGTCGTAGTAGCCCTGGCCGATCATCGACACCGAGACGGTGCTGGCGTCGGCCAGTTCCCGCAGTTCGGCCAGGGTCTGCGCCTCGCCCGCCGGGGCCGGCAGCACGTCTAGTCCCGGGGCGATGCCGTCGGTGCTCAGGGCATCGCGGATGCCGGCCGGGACGGCCTTGGCGGCGAGCTCCTCCAACGAGGCGACGCCGATGGTGGCGAGCATCGTGCTGATCGCCGCACTGTCCGGGCCGATGTGCCGGTCGACGAAGGTGGATGCGGTGTGCTCGGACACGGAGAACTCCTGGGCGCTAGACGAATTCGTGTCCTCCCCCTCTGTCGTCTGCCCGGCCCGGGCGCCTGAGAGATTCGGCGCCGGTCCAGGCGCCTTTCCCCATGGGCGGGTGTAGCCCGAACGGGCGCCACCGCTTTCCAGAGGCATCAATGCCGGCGCGGTCCGGGTGCCTGAGAGGTTGTCGGAGAGGTATTGCTCCTTCGGCGTCCGCGGCTGGCTGCCGCGGAACTCTCCCGCGCGAGGCTGATGCGGACGTCATATTACCCGCCGGGCTTGGCACCCCGAGATGCGGCGAGCCGGCGGCCGCGGCCTCGCCCCCGGGAAGGGCTGTGCCCGCACCGCCCGGGGTGGTATGAATAAGACCAGATTTGTCACATCCCTACCAGAGAGGGCCGTCATGGGCACCCTGCGACAGCGCATCGTCGACGATTTCACCGGAATCGTCGGTCGCCACGACGATCCCCGGGTCTATGGCGGCCGCCCGGGCGACCCGGGTCTGATCGGTCCCGGCAGCGTGTCCTGGGAGGTGAACGCGGACCTGGCCGCGGTGGCGCAGGCCGGGCTGCCCGCCATCGTGCTGGAGATTCTGCATCCGTCGGTGATCGCCGGCGTGCAGGACCTCTCCAGCTACCGCCAGGATCCGTTCCGCCGCGCCCGCACCACCCTTGGCTACGTGTTGACCACGACCTTCGGCAATACCGACGCCGCAACGCAGCTGATCGCGCAGGTCAAGTCCATTCACTCCCACGTGACCGGCAGCCGGCCCGACGGGGTGGCATACCGGGCACTGGACCCCGAACTGCTGGCCTGGGTGCATACCTGCATTCCCTGGATGATCATGCGGGCCTTCGAGCGCACGAATCGGGAGCTGAGCCCGCAGGAGCGTGATCGCTATCTGACCGAGCAGGCCACAATCGGTCTGATGGCCGGCGCCGAGTGGGTGCCCTCGACCATGCCGGAACTCGAGGACTACGTCCGCCGGATGCGCCCGCAGCTGAGCGTCAACGCCCAGACCCGGGAGTTCGTCGAATTCCTGCTCACCTCCCCCTTCGTCCCCGAACTGCCCGGCCCCCTCGACCGCGCGCTGCACCGATTCACCATGTATTCGGGCATGAGCTATGCGCCGCACTGGGCGCGCGAACTCATCGGTTTCGACCGCCCGTCGGCGCTGTCGCGGCGGCTCATCGGGCCGGCACTGCAGTTAGACGCCCGGCGCATTCGGTGGGCGTTCGGGACGCCGCCCTACGCGCGGTTGGCCTTCGAGCGCGCCCACGGTGTCGGCGCGGCGACCGCGGCGACGCCATGATCGAGCCACAGTTCGTCACGGTGATCGGCCAGGCGGTAGCCGGATCGCCCGGCGAGCGCGCCACCGACCCGACCGCCGGGCGCATCCTCGACGCGGCGGTTCAGGAGGCCGCGACGGTGGGACTGCGCCGCATCACCATCGAGGATGTGGTCCGGCGCGCGGGCGTGTCGCGCATGACGGCTTACCGCCGCTATCCGCGGCGGGAGGATCTGATCCAGGCGCTGATCCACCGGGAGACGCAGCGCTTTCTCGCCACCGTGGCCCATGCCATCGACAGCACCCCCGAACCGCAGGGTGTCGCGGAGGCCTTCGTGGCCGCCGTGGCCTTCACCCGCGAGCACCCGATGCTGAGCCGGGCCGGGCAGTTCGGGTCGGCGCCGGCCGCCGACTCCGCGGATCTGCTGGCGATGGGGTCGGCGTTCATCGCCAACTACCTGCACGGCGACTCCCCCGGCAGCCCCAGCCAGTCGGTGCGCTGGGTGGCCGACGTCTTCGCCCGGCTGTTCCTCACCTATGTCTCGATGCCGTCCACCGACCCGGACTTTCGCGATGACGCGGCCCTGCGCCGCTTCGCCCACGAAGTGCTCACGCCGATGGCCGAACGCGCAGTCGGGTAGAGCCGGGACCGCGGGCGCTAGCCGGTTTTGCGGTCGCGGAACTTGCGCCGGCTGGCCAGCTCGTCTTCCGGCGCGGCGATCGACTCGCCACCGTCGGCGCGCTCGCCGGGGAACTCCGAGATCACCCCGGTCAGCTCCCGCATCGCCCCGGATACCGCGATGCCGAACACGCCCTGGCCGCCCTGGAGCAGGTCCACGACTTCCTCGGCCGAGGTGCACTCATAGACCGTGGTGCCGTCGGAGAACAGCGTGATGTTGGCGAGATCCTGCACCCCGCGCTCACGCAGGTGGTCGACGGCGATCCGGATGTTGTGCAACGAGATTCCGGTGTCCAGCAGTCGCTTGACGATCTTGAGTACCAGGATGTCTTTGAACGAGTACAGCCGCTGGCTGCCCGAGCCGGCCGCACCGCGGATGGAGGGCACCACCAGCGAGGTTCGGGCCCAGTAGTCGAGCTGGCGGTAGGTGATGCCGGCGATCTGGCAGGCGCTGGGACCGCGGTAGCCGACGAGCTCGTCGGGAACGGAGTCGTCGGGGAACAGACCGCCCTGAACGGGTTGTTCGACGGCGGCCGGAGCCGCGGGGACGTCGCGGTCACCCGTGTCGGACTGACCTGTGAAGTCCAGCTGTTCCTGCCCCGGTTGGTCGCCCACGCTGCTTCCTCTCGCCGATCGCGCTCGTTGCCACTGGCTGGCCGGTGGCCGCGTTTGCTCTTGCCCGAGTTGGTTGTGAGCATACGCCGTTCGACGAGCTGCCGTGCAGTTGTTCCCGCCGTGGCTCAAGTATGGCGCTTGCGATTTCCGCGCGTCGCTTCCGGATGGGCGTGTCGTGTTGACGCGGAGAGATGAGACGTATCTGTGACGAGGCTGAGTCCGCCGCGCCGGGTCAGGTTGCTTTGAAATCGTCGGGCGACACGCTATCGAGGAATTCCTTGAACTTCTCCACCTCGTCTTCGCGTACCGCGCCAGAGCTCTCGTCGTCGCCGTCGTCGGGAATCAGCAGGCCGGCCTCGGCCAGCACCGCTTCCTCGACATAGATCGGCACGCCCATCCGCAGCGCGATCGCCACCGAATCCGACGGGCGCGCCGAGACGGTGATGTCGCGGTCGAAGATCAGGTCGGCGTAGAAGGTGCCCTCCTGCAGGTCGACGATTCGGACCTCCTTGAGGGAATGTCCGAGCGCGCCGATCAGGTCGCGGATCAGGTCGTGGGTCAGGGGCCGGGCCGGCTCCACACCCTGCTGTTCCAGAGCGATGGCGGCAGCTTCGGCCTGCCCGATCCAAATCGGGAGATATCGGTCACCGTCAGCCTCACGCAGCAGCAGCACCGGCTGGTTCTGCGGCTGCTCGACGCGGATGCCGACCACGCGTACTTCACCCATCTCCAGTCAGCCCTCCGCGCTCGCCGGTGTCCCAAGTCCTTATGCGTCCCAGTATGACTCGCCGCGAAACCCCCGGTCGCCAGAACCGCATGCCGCGCAACGAGCCGTCCAGGGAAGTCTAGTCCTCAGCCGTGCAGTACGTCGTGTACCGCAGACTTGAGCAGCGCGGTGTGCAGGGCGATCGCCAGCGCCGCGACCTCACGCGCCAAATCGTCGGCCCGGTCCCGGGCGCCCGCCTTGCCGCCCTTGACCAGCGGTCCGGCGATCTGGGCGATCAGGTCGGATTGCCGGTCGGCCGCGGACCGGAAAGCCCGCAGGTGCCGCGGTTCCACGCCGAAGTCGGCCAGGCCCCGCGCGCACTGGACGATGACGACCGCGTGCTCGTCGAACAGCCCACCCGGTCCGGCGGTGATCACACCGGACCGGACCAGAGCTGTCAGCAGCGCGTCATCGCCGCCCGACCGCGTCAGCAGATCCTCGCGGCTCAGCCGGACCTGCCGGGGCGGCGTGGGCAGCGCGGCCTGACCGGCGGCCTCTCCGTCCGCCGCGACCAGGCGCGGCGCGGGGTAGGGCGAGTCCGGCGTGGGCAGCGCGCCATCCGGTTCGGAGTCCAGTCGCGCCTTGATCACCTTCAACGGCAGGTAGTGGTCGCGTTGCGCGGTCAGCACGTACCGCAACCTGGCGCAGTCGTAGGCGCTGAACCGGCGGTAGCCGGACGCCGACCGCTGCGGCATGACGAGCCCCTCGGTTTCCAGGAAGCGAATCTTGGAGACCGTGACATCGGGAAAATCCTTCCGGAGCAGCTCAAGCACCGCTCCGATCGACATCCCGGCCAATTCAGGGCTGTCGGGCGCGCCCACTAGCTGCCCGGCCCGGCCTCGGCTTCACCCGTCTTCGGGCCGGTCAGGAACACCAGACGGAACTTGCCCACCTGCACCTCGTCACCGTTGACCAGCACGGCCGAGTCGACCGGCTCCCGGTTGACGTAGGTGCCGTTGAGGCTGCCGACGTCGACGACCTGAAACTCGTTGCCCTCCAGCCGGAACTCGGCGTGCCGGCGGCTGACCGTGACGTCGTCGAGGAAGATATCGCTGTCGGGGTGACGGCCGGCCGCGGTGACCGGCTGGTCGAGCAGGAACCGCGATCCGGCGTTGGGACCCCGCTTGACGACCAGCAGCGCCGAACCCACAGGCAGCCCCTCCACGCCTGAGGTCAGGCTCTCGCCGCCCGCCTGCGCGGGGGCGTCGAGTTCGCTGAGGAAGTCAGCGCGGAAAACCGATGTGGTTTCCACCGTGACCTCGTCGCCTGCCTGGTCTTGCCCCGTCGCCGGGTCCTTCTGCGTCACCCGCTACTCCTCACTGGCCGCTGTTGTGGCTACCTGGTCGCGCCCGCCGGACATCTCTTGCGCCCAACCCTGAATCGTTGAGTCGACC
>NZ_JRMK01000085.1:0-19399 GCF_000972925.1 Mycobacterium sp. UM_Kg1
GATGACGTCGTTCTACGACTGGTACGCCGACCTGCCGGTCGCCTCACCGCAGGTCTTCGGCGACCAGACCGACGTCCCGGAGTCCGGGGACTGGTGGGATGCGGCGTACCTGATGATGTGGGGCTCCAACGTCCCGATCACCCGCACCCCCGACGCGCACTGGATGGCCGAGGTGCGTTACCGGGGAACCAAAGTGGTCACCGTCAGCCCGGACTACGCCGACAACACCAAGTTCGCCGACGAGTGGATGCCGTGTGCGGCCGGCACCGACGGTGCACTGGCCATGGCGATGGGCCACGTGATCCTCACCGAGTGCTACGCCGAACGCGAAGTCCCGTTCTTCGCCGACTTCGTGCGCCGCTACACCGACCTGCCCTTCCTGATCAAGCTGGAGTCCCGCGACGGCCGGCTGGTTCCGGGAAAGAACCTGACCGCCGCCGACCTGGGTGAAGAGGTTGCGGCAACCGAGAACTCGGCGTTCAAGCCGGCCCTGCTCGACGAGGTCACCGACGCCGTGGTGGTACCGCACGGCTCGCTGGGCTTCCGCTGGGGCGACGAGGGCATGGGCAAGTGGAACCTCGACCTGGGCGAGCTGCGGCCGGCGTTGAGCGTCAAAAACCCCACAGCGCGCAACGGCGATCAACCCACCGCACTGGTCTGGCTGCCCAGCTTCGACACCGTGACCGGCCACGGCACCGCCGTCGAACGCGGGATTCCGGTGCGCCAGGTCGGTGAGCACCTGGTCTGCACGGTGTTCGACCTGATGCTGGCCAACTACTCGGTGCGCCGGCCCGGGCTGCCCGGTCAGTGGCCCACCGGATACGACGACGCCACACAGGTCAACACCCCGGCCTGGCAAGAGCCGATCACCGGTGTTGCGGCCGCCCAGGCGATCCGAGTCGCGCGCGAATTCGCCCGCAACGCCGAAGAATCCGGCGGACGCTCGATGATCATCATGGGCAGCGGCATCTGCCAGTGGTTCCACGGCGACGCCACCTACCGGGCGGTCCTGGCGTTGCTGATGCTCACCGGCGCGATGGGGCGCAACGGCGGCGGCTGGGCGCATTATGTCGGCCAGGAAAAGGTGCGCCCGCTGACCGGATGGCAGACCATGGCCGCGGGCAATGACTGGTCGCGGCCGCCGCGCCAGGTGCCCGGCACCTCCTACTGGTACGCACACACCGATCAATGGCGCTACGACGCCTACGGGGCGGACAAACTCGCAACGCCGCTGGGGCGCGGCCGATTCCACGGTCGGCACACCATGGACATCCTGGCCTCGGCCGCGGCCATGGGCTGGAGCCCGTTCTATCCGCAGTTCAACCGCTCGGCGCTGGATGTGGCCGACGAGGCCGCTGCCGCCGGTCGCGACGTCGGTGACTACGTCGCCGAGCGACTCGCCTCCGGTGAACTCAAACTCGCGGTCACCGACCCCGACGACCCGGCGAACTGGCCGCGGGTGCTGACGGTGTGGCGGGCCAACCTGATCGGGGCGTCCGGCAAGGGCGGCGAGTACTTCCTCAAGCATCTGCTGGGCACCGACGCCGGCGTGATCGGGCAGCCGCCCGCCGGCGGGGTCAAACCGGCCGATGTGCGCTGCGACCGCGACATTCCCGAGGGCAAACTCGACCTGCTGATGTCGATCGACTTCCGGATGACCTCCACCACGTTGCTCTCCGACATCGTGCTGCCGGCGGCCACCTGGTATGAGAAGGCCGACCTGTCGTCGACGGACATGCATCCCTACGTGCACTCGTTCAGCGCCGCGATCGACCCGCCCTGGGAGACCCGCAGCGACTACGACGCCTTCGGGGCCATCGCCCGGACGTTCAGCGCGCTGGCGGCCACGCACCTGGGCGTCCGCAATGACGTGGTGCTCACCGCCATGGCACACGACACCGCCGACGCGATGGCCTGCCCCGACGGAGCCGAGCGCGACTGGCTGCGCAGCGGCCAGACGCCGATTCCGGGCAAGACCATGCCGAACGTGACGGTGGTGCAGCGCGACTACACCGCGATCTTCGACAAGTGGCAGTCGCTGGGGCCGCTGGTGGACACCCTCGGAATGACCACCAAGGGCTACACGGTCTTCCCGCACGAAGAGGTCGAGGACCTGGCCGCCCGCTTCGGGGTGCTGACATCCGGTGCGGGGCAGGGGCGCCCGGCGCTGACCACCGCGACGCGGATGTGCGACACCGTGTTGGCGTTGTCGGGCACCACCAACGGCCGGCTGGCGACCGAGGGTTTCCGGGAACTGGAGAAGCGCACCGGCCGGCGGCTGGCGCACCTGTCGGAGGGCAGTGCGGAGAAGCGGATCACCTACGCCGACACCCAGGCGCGCCCGGTGCCGGTGATCACCAGCCCGGAGTGGTCCGGCAGCGAGACCGGCGGGCGGCGTTACGCGCCCTTCACCATCAACATCGAGTGCCTCAAGCCGTTTCACACCCTGACCGGCCGGATGCACTTCTACACCGCCCACGACTGGATCGAGGAGCTCGGCGAACACCTGCCGGTCTACCGCCCGCCGCTGGACATGGTGCGGCTGTTCGACGCCCCCGAGCTGGGTGCGGCCGCAGACGGCATCGGCATCACCGTGCGCTACCTGACGCCGCATTCGAAGTGGTCCTTCCACTCCACCTACCAGGACAACCTGTACATGCTGACGCTGTCGCGCGGTGGCCCGACCATGTGGATGAGCCCCGGCGATGCCGCGAAAATCGGTGTCCGGGACAACGACTGGATCGAAGCGGTCAACGTCAACGGGGTGTTCGTCGGACGTGCGATCGTCAGCTCGCGGATGCCCGACGGGGTGGTGTTCGTCTACCACGTGCAGGAACGCACGGTCGACACCCCGCGGGCCGAGACCAACAACAAGCGGGGCGGCACCCACAACTCGCTGACCAGAATCCGGGTCAAGCCCAGCCATCTCGCCGGGGGTTACGCGCAGCACGCGTTCGGCTTCAACTATCTGGGCCCGACCGGAAACCAGCGCGACGAGGTGACCGTGGTGCGGCGGCGCAGTCAGGACGTGAGGTACTGACCATGAAGGTGATGGCGCAGCTGGCCATGGTGATGAACCTGGACAAATGTATTGGCTGCCATACCTGTTCGGTGACCTGCAAGCAGGCCTGGACCAACCGCGAGGGCACCGAATACGTATGGTTCAACAACGTCGAGACCCGCCCCGGCGGGGGCTATCCACGCACCTACGAAGACCAGGGTCGCTGGAAGGGCGGCTGGACCAAGGACCGCAAGGGCCGGCTGCGGTTGCTGGCCGGCGGCCGCGTGCACAAGCTGCTCAACATCTTCGCCAACCCCAACCTGCCGCAGCTGACCGACTACTACGAGCCGTGGACCTACGACTACGAGAACCTCACCGCGGCGCCGCTGGCCGACACCATGCCGGTCGCCGCGCCCAAGAGCTCGATCACCGGCGAGCCGCTGAAGATCCAATGGGGCCCCAACTGGGACGACAATCTGGCCGGCGCGCCCGAAAACCTGGTCAACGATCCGGTGCTGGCGAAGGTCAGCGACCGGATCACCAGCGAGCTCAAAGAGACCTTCATGTTCTACCTGCCGCGGATCTGCGAGCACTGCCTGAACCCGTCGTGCGTCGCGTCGTGCCCGACCGGGGCGATCTACAAGCGCGAAGAAGACGGCATCGTGCTCGTCGACCAGGACCGCTGCCGCGGCTGGCGGCTGTGCGTGTCGGGATGCCCCTACAAGAAGGTGTACTTCAACCACAAGACCGGCAAGGCCGAGAAGTGCCACTTCTGTTACCCGCGCATCGAAGTCGGGCTGCCGACCGTCTGCTCGGAGACCTGCGTCGGCCGGCTGCGCTACATCGGCCTGGTGCTCTACGACGCCGACAAGGTGCTGCAGGCGGCGTCGGTGGACAACGACGCCGATCTGTATCGCGCGCAGTGCGAGGTGTTCCTCGACCCGACCGACCCGGCGGTGATCGCCGGAGCGCGGGCCGAGGGGATCTCCGACACCTGGATCGAGGCCGCCGCGCGTTCGCCGATCTACGCGCTGATCAACACCTTTCGGGTGGCGTTACCGCTGCATCCGGAGTACCGCACCATGCCCATGGTCTGGTACATCCCGCCGCTGTCGCCGGTGGTCGACGCGGTCAGCCGGGACGGCCACGACGGCGAGGATCTGGGCAACCTGTTCGGGGCGCTGGAGGCGTTGCGCATTCCGATGGCCTACCTGGCCGAACTGTTCAGCGCCGGCGACACCGCGGTGGTCGAGAGCGTGCTGCGCCGGCTCGCCGCGATGCGCGCCTATATGCGCGACATCAGCCTGGGGCGGGACACCCAGCCGCGCATCCCCGCCGCGGTCGGCATGACCGAAGAGCAGATGTACGACATGTATCGCTTGTTGGCGATCGCGAAATACGAAGAGCGCTATGTGATTCCCACTGCCTACAGTCAGCAGGCGCACGACCTGGAACACCTGGGATGCTCGATCACCGGCGGACCCGACGTGCCGGATCCGTTCATCGGCGCCGGTGTCGGAGCGGCCGCGAAATCCTCGTTTCACCTGGTGGAGAACGGGCACGCGAAACGCCCCCAGGGCCGGACCAACCTGCTCAACTGGGGCGGCGGCACGCGGGCCGTGCCGGAGATGTTCCCGGAGCGGCACTGATGCGATTCCGACTCCCACCTCGGGGCCCGGCGGGCGGACCCGCCGACCGGGCGGTGTGGCAGGCCGCGTCGCTGCTGCTGTCCTACCCCGACGAGCACCTGCCGCAGCGGCTCGACACCGTCGAGGCGCTGCTGGTCCACGCCGGGCCGCCGGCGGCGTTGTTGCGGCGCACGGCAAGTGCGCTGCGCGCCGCGGACCCGATGGCCGCCGCCGCCGAGTACGTCGAGACCTTCGACATGCGCCGGCGCGCCACGATGTTGCTGACCTACTGGACCGGCGGTGACACCCGCAACCGCGGGATGCAGATGCTGGCGTTCGCCCACGCCTACCGCCAGGCCGGCGTGCAGCCGCCGACCGGGGAGGCGCCCGACTACCTGCCGGTGGTTCTGGAGTTCGCCGCGACCGTGGACCCCGTGGCCGGACGCCGGCTGCTGCTGGCCCACCGTGCGCCCATCGACGTCGTGCACGCGGCGTTGACCCAGACGGGATCGCGGTATGCCTTCGCCGTGGGCGCGGTCTGCCACACGCTCCCGGAAGCAACCGATCAGGAGGTGCAGCAGGTGCGCCAGCTGATGGAGTCGGGGCCGCCGGCCGAAGCCGTGGGGCTGCAGCCGTTCACGGCGGCCGTCTCGCTCGGAATGCCCACGGTGCCGGCCCGATGACACTGATCAGCGACGCGGAGCTGTGGTGGGACATCGGTCCCTATTTCGTGCTGGCCGTCGCCGGGGTGGCCACCTGGTGGCGGTACCGCTACGACAAGTTCGGCTGGACCACGCGGTCCTCGCAGCTCTACGAGTCCAAACTGCTGCGAGTCGGCAGCCCGCTGTTCCACTTCGGCAGCTTTGTGGTGATCGCCGGACACGTCATGGGCCTGCTGGTGCCGGAGTCGTGGACTCGCGCTGCAGGGATGAGTGATCGCCTTTACCATGTACAAGCGATGATTCTCGGGATTCCGGCCGGCCTTGCGACCCTGGTCGGTGTCGGCCTGTTGATCTACCGCCGCCGCACCGAACGTTCGGTGTTCAAGGCCACCAGCGTCAACGACAAACTCATGTACTCGGTGCTGGTCTGCGCTCTGGTGGCCGGCATGTGCTGCACCCTGATGGGCACCACCGCCTACGGCGAAGACCATGATTACCGGGAGACCGTGTCGGTCTGGTTCCGGTCGATCTTCACGCTGCACCCGCGCGGCGACCTGATGCTGGCGGCGCCGCTGTACTTCCAGATCCACGTGATGATCGCGCTGGCCCTGTTCGCGCTCTGGCCGTTCACCCGGCTGGTGCACGCGTTCAGCGCGCCGGTCGGCTACCTGTTCCGGCCCTACATCGTTTACCGCAGCCGCGACGCAGCAAGGAGGAATCAACCCATGGGTTCACGACCGCAGAGGAGGGGCTGGTGAGGATACGCACAGCGCTGATGACCGTTATCGGCGGTGTGTGTCTGGCGGCGCCGGCGTATGCCGAGCCCGGGGACGCAGACACCGCACTGTTGGCATCGCTGCAGGCGGCCGGGATCACCTACACCAGCGCCGACCAGGTGATCGTCACCGCGAAACTGGTGTGCGAGCTGATCGCCCAAGGTAAGCCCAGCCCGCAGGTGCTCGAGGGTCTCAAGTCCCGCAATCCCGGCCTGACAACCGAGCACGGAGCCCAGTTCGTGGGGATCGCCGCGCAGGTGTACTGCCCGGATCAGCTGGTGCCCAACGCCGCGGCGGGCACGACGTAGCGAATCCGAATAAGGTGGCGGGCGTGCCCCTGCCTGACGAGGTCTACGCGCGTCTGCTTGCCTTCCGCACGCGGCTGCGCCGATTCGAGCGGTGGAGTGCCGACCAGGCCCAGGCTGCTGGGCTCACCCCGGCGCAGCACCAATTGCTGCTGGCGGTACGGGGTCACAGCGACCCGCGGGGACCGACGGTGGGCGACATCGCCGAGTACCTGTTGCTGCGGCATCACAGTGCCGGCGAGCTGATCCAGCGGGCCGAAAGTGCCGGTCTGGTAACCCGGGTACGCGACAGCGAAGATCAGCGGGTGATCCGGCTGCAGCTCACCGAAACGGCCGCCCAGTGCCTGCAGGCGCTCACCGAACTGCACCTCAAAGAGCTCGAGAGGTTCTCCGCGGAGTCCCCCCTGGGACTGTGACATCGGTTTCACCTTTTCGCGATTGACAGGGTGCGCTGGCAGAATCGCCCGGTGAACTTTCGTAACGTCGCCATCGTCGCGCACGTAGACCACGGCAAGACGACTCTGGTCGACGCCATGCTCCGCCAGTCCGGCGCCCTCTCGCACCGCGGTGATGACGACAAAGAGCGCATCATGGACTCTGGTGACCTGGAGCGGGAAAAGGGCATCACGATCCTGGCCAAGAACACGGCCGTGCATCGCCACAACCCTGACGGGACCGTCACCGTCATCAACGTGATCGACACCCCCGGCCACGCCGACTTCGGCGGCGAGGTGGAGCGCGGGCTGTCGATGGTCGACGGTGTGGTGCTGCTGGTCGACGCATCCGAGGGGCCGCTCCCGCAGACCCGGTTCGTGCTGCGTAAGGCCTTGGCCGCGCACCTGCCGGTCATCCTGGTGGTCAACAAGACCGACCGGCCCGACGCCCGCATCGCCGAGGTGGTCGAGGCCAGCCACGATCTGCTGCTGGATGTGGCCAGCGACCTCGACGACGAGGCGCAGGCCGCTGCCGAGCACGCCCTGGGATTGCCGACGCTGTACGCATCCGGTCGGGCCGGGGTGGCCAGTACCACCGCGCCCGCCGACGGCTCGATCCCCGACGGCGACAACCTCGACCCCCTGTTCGATGTGCTGCTCGAGCACGTGCCGCCGCCGTCCGGCGACCCGGATGCGCCGCTGCAGGCGCTGGTCACCAACCTCGACGCCTCGGCGTTCCTGGGCCGGCTGGCCCTGATCCGGGTATACAACGGCCGCATCCGCAAGGGCCAGCAGGTCGCCTGGATGCGCGAAGTCGACGGCCAACCGGTGACCACCACGGCCAAGATCACCGAGCTGCTGGTCACCGTGGGCGTCGAACGCACCCCCACCGACGAGGCGTCCGCCGGCGACATCGTCGCCATCGCCGGGATCGGGGACATCATGATCGGCGACACCCTCGCCGACCTCGCCGCGCCCCACGCCCTGCCGCGCATCACCGTCGACGAGCCGGCGATCTCGGTGACCATCGGCACCAACACCTCGCCGCTGGCGGGCAAGGTCTCCGGGCACAAGCTGACCGCGCGGATGGTCAAGTCACGGCTGGACACCGAACTGATCGGCAACGTCTCGATCCGGGTCGTCGACGTGGGCCGCCCGGACGCCTGGGAGGTGCAGGGCCGTGGCGAACTGGCGCTGGCCATCCTCGTCGAGCAGATGCGCCGGGAGGGCTTCGAGCTGACCGTCGGCAAGCCGCAGGTGGTGACCCGCAAGATCGACGGCAAAGTGCACGAGCCCTTCGAGCACCTGACCGTCGACTGCCCGGAGGAATACGTGGGCGCCATCACCCAGCTGGCGGCTGCCCGCAAGGGGCGGATGACCGAGATGGCCAACCACACCACCGGGTGGGTGCGGATGGAGTTCATCATCCCCAGCCGTGGCCTGATCGGCTGGCGCACAGACTTCCTCACCGAGACCCGCGGCACCGGCATCGCCAACGCGGTGTTCGAGGGCTACCAGCCGTGGGCCGGCGAAATCCGCGCCCGCCACACCGGATCCCTGGTCTCCGACCGGGCCGGGACCATCACACCGTTCGCGCTGATCCAACTGGCCGACCGCGGGCAGTTCTTCGTCGAGCCGGGCCAGGACACCTACCAGGGCATGGTGGTGGGCATCAACCCGCGGGCCGAAGACCTCGACATCAACGTCACCAAAGAGAAGAAGCTGACCAACATGCGCTCCTCGACGGCCGACGTGATGGAGACGCTGGCCCGGCCGATCGAACTCGACCTGGAGCAGGCGATGGAGTTCTGCGCCGCCGACGAGTGCGTGGAGGTCACCCCGGAGGTCATCCGCGTCCGCAAGGTCGAACTGGACTCGACGCTGCGGGCTCGCAGTCGCGCCCGGGCCAAGAATCTCTAGGGCCGCCGCGCCGGGTGGGCGCGCTGCCCGACGGTCTTCGCGCCGTCATCGCCACCCGGATACCCTGATGTCCGTGCCGAGACCAGCCCGCCGCAGCCGTGTCACGGCGGGCGCCCTGGCTCTGGCGACGACGCTGGTGCTCACGCAGGCCACCTCGGCGTGCACGGTCAATCCGCCGCCCGCACCGCAGAGCACGGAGACGACGAAGAGCACGGCGCCCCCGCCGGCGCGGATCAGCCAGATCATCATGGGCATCGACTCCATCGGTGCCGGCTTCAACCCCCACCTGCGTTCGGACCTGTCGGCGGTCACCGCCGCGGTCAGCGCCCTGGTGTTGCCCAGTACGTTCCGGCCGGTCCCGGACCCCGCCACGCCCACCGGGTCGCGCTGGGAGATGGACCAGAACCTGTTGGTGTCGGCCCAGGTGACCGCCGAAGCGCCGTTCACGGTGACCTACCGGATCCGCCCGGAGGCATCCTGGACCGACAACGCGCCGATCGCCGCCGACGACTTCTGGTACCTGTGGCAGCAGATGGTCAGCCAGCCCGGCGTCGTCGACCCGGCGGGGTATGACCTGATCACCGGGGTGCACTCCGTCGAGGGCGGCAAGCAGGTGGTGGTCACCTTCTCCAAGCCCTATCCCGCCTGGCGGGAGCTGTTCAACAACATCCTTCCGGCCCACATCGTCAAAGACGTGCCCGGCGGCTTCCCGGCGGGCCTGGCCCGGGCGATGCCGGTCACCGGCGGACAGTTCCGGGTGGAGAACATCGACCCGCAGCGCGACGCGATACTGCTGGCCCGCAATGACCGCTACTGGGGCCCGCCGGCCAAGCCGGACCTGGTCCTGTTCCGTCGCGCCGGCTCAGCCGCGGCGCTGGCCGACTCCATCCGCAACGGCGACACCCAGGTCGCGCAGGTGCACGGCGGCGCGGCGGTGTTCGCGCAGCTGTCGGTGATTCCCGGCGTACAGACCACCCGGCTGGTCGCCCCCCGGGTGATGCAGCTGGCGCTGCGGGCGGGGGAACCGAAGCTGGCCGACGTTCGGGTGCGCCGGGCCATTCTGGGGCTGCTCGATGTCGGCCTGCTGGCCACGGTGGGGGCCGGCAGCGACAACACCGTGACCTTGGACCAGGCCCAGATCCGGACGCCCAGCGATCCCGGCTACGTGCCCACCGCGCCACCGGCCATGTCGGAGTCGGCGGCGCTGGCGCTGCTGCAGGCGGCCGGCTACCGGGTCGAGAAGGACGCGCCGCCGTCGGCGCTGGTTCCCCCTGCCGGGACGGCCAGCACCCTGCCGCAGCCGCCGGAGATCACCCGGGGACGTATCAGCAGGGGCGGCGAACAGCTGTCGCTGGTCATCGGGGTGGCGGCCAACGACCCGACCTCACTGGCGGTGGCGAACACCGCCGCCGACCAGTTGCGCAATGTCGGCATCGCCGCCACCGTGCTGGCGCTGGACCCGGTGAAGCTCTATCGCGAGGCGCTGGTCACCCACCAGGTGGACGCGATCGTGGGCTGGCAGCAGGCCGGTGGCGATCTGGCGACACTGCTGGCGTCGCGTTACGGCTGCGGCGCGCTGGCCCCCACCGCGGTGCCCACCTCGGGCAGCCCGGTGCCGGCTCCGTCGGGGACGGCGGCACCGCGTTCCCCGGCGCCGGCCGCCGGACCGGCCGCGCCCAGCTCCACAACCCCGCCGCCGCGCACGCCGGCGCCGGGCGCGCTGGTGCAGGCTCCGTCCAACATCACCGGGGTGTGCGATCACGCCATCCAGGATGAGATCGACGCGGCCCTCGACGGAGGCAAGCCCATCGGCGAGGTGATCGCCTCGGTCGAACCACGGCTGTGGAACATGGCGACGGTGTTGCCGATCCTGCAGGACACCACGATCGTCGCCGTCGGTCCCAGCGTGACCAACGTCAGCCTGACCGGCGCCGTACCCGTGGGTATCGTCGGCGAAGCCGGCAACTGGGTAAAACTGCCCTGAATTCCCCCGGCGGGTCCCGCGTGGCCCGTCATGCCTGCTCAGACCCCGTCGGCGCCGCGTCGACGGCAGGTTTCGGCCCCGCGGAACAGGTATTTCCAATGACTTGTGCACAGCCAATTCTTGGGTAAGATTAAGCAACCTGCGCGGGAAACGTCGGAGGGGGTTTGGGTATGGAACAACTCGCTCACCGCTGCGTCTCAGTGGCGGCTGCGGCTCTGTGTGTCGGCGGTCTGGTGGGGGTGCTCACCTCCATGACACCGGCCCTGCCTGATCAGCAGATCCGCGACATCGACCTGGCGGCAGCGAATGTCGACGTCGGCCCGGGACTCGAGATCATCGACAACCACGTCCGCCCCGACATCGCCGGCAGCGGCGGCGACGACGGCCAGTTCATCGACCTGGGCTCGATGCTCTACGGAAGCGGCGACGACGCGTGGGGTGTCGGCACGGCGACGAGCACCGCCGACCTGGACGACACACTGTTGGCCGAGCTGGCCGGCGGTAACTTCGACCCGCAGACGCTGCTGCTCGGGTCGCCGTTCGCTGCCTACATCGGGGGTGTCGAACTCCCGGGTACCGGAACGTTCAACGGGGTGGCCGAGCAGGACGCGACCAGCGTCGCCGCCAACATGATGGCCGGGTTCAGCATGTTCCTCAACGTCGTGCCGGAGACGCAGCAGGCGCTGAACAACCTCATCACCACGACGCAGATGGAGTTCAACCTCGCCTTGGTCGCTGCGCAGCAGGCTGCCGCCGACCGGCTGTTCGGCGACAGCCCCGAACTCTACGAAGCCGTCAACTGGATCTTCAGCATCAACAACTCGGTGCTGGCGCAGAACCAGGAGGCGTTCAACTCCATGATGGGCATCAGCTACGACACCCGCCCGATCCTGCTGGGCAACTTCGACCTGACCGAGCCGGACTGGGACGCCCTGTTTGCGATGGGTTCGGAGGAGTTCAACGAGATCATCGAGGCCCTGCAGGCCGACAACCTGGCGCTGCTGCTGGGCAGCATCGACTGGGAGGGCCTGATCGCCGGCATGTTCTGAGCGGCCACCGGGGCCGGCGGTTTCTTCGCTCCTGCGGCGGTAGGGTTTCGGCGTGTCCGAGCGGATTCCCCGGCTTGTGTTCGTGCATGCCCACCCCGATGACGAAACGCTGACGACCGGCGCCACCATCGCCCACTACGCCGCCCGCGGCGCTCAGGTTCATGTGGTGACCTGCACGCTTGGGGAGGAAGGGGAGGTCATCGGGGACCGTTGGGCGCACCTGACGGTGGACCGGGCCGACCAGTTGGGCGGCTACCGCATCGGTGAACTGACCGCGGCGCTGCGGGCGCTGGGAGTCGGTCCGCCGCAATTTCTCGGCGGTGCCGGGCGCTGGCGCGACTCGGGGATGACGGGCACCCCCGCCCGGCGTCACCAGAGGTTCATCGACGCCGACCATACCGAGACCGTCGTGGCGCTGGCGGCCCTGATCCGGAAGGTCCGCCCGCACGTGGTGGTCGGCTACGACCCGCACGGCGGCTACGGCCACCCCGACCACATCCATGCCCATCACGTCACCACCGCGGCGCTGGCCGCGGCGCAGGCCGACGCCGGCGATCCGGGCTGGGCCACGCCGAAGTTCTATTGGACGGTGACGGCCGGCAGCGCCAGAAGGGCCGCGTTGCGCCGGCTGCAGGACGACGACCGCCTGCCGCACTGGACGCTGGGGGCCGACGATTTCTCCGACGCCGTCGGGGACTACGCCGACGACCGGATCGACGCGGTCATCGAGGCTCCCGAGTCGCGCGCCGCCAAGGTGGCGGCCATGGCCGCCCACGCCACCCAGGTCACCGTCGGTCCGACCGGTCGCGCGTTCGCCTTGTCGAACAACGTGATCCAGCCGGTCGTAGACAGCGAGCACTACGTGCTGGCCGCCGGCACTGCCGGCCCGCGGGACGCCAGGGGATGGGAGACCGATCTGCTGGCGGGACTTGAGTTCGGCGGCCACCCGCACCGGGTAAGCTCCTGCTGAGCAAGTCACCCGACGCAGAGGCAGGCGTAGGCATGGATCCCGATCTGGACCCCAACTTGGAGCACTGGCAGTGGTGGCTGGACAGCTTCCAGTGGATGGTCGGTTCAATGGTCAGCCAACTGGACAGCATCCCGACTTGAGCCGAGTCGCGTCGCTCACCGAGCCCGCGACGCCCACCGACCGCCCGGCGTTCACCTTCGTCGTGCTGGCCCTGCTGGCCCTGGACGGAGCGCTCTGCGCCGTCGCCACCGCACTGCTGCTGCCCGCCCACATCGGTTCCGTTCCCTTTCCGCTCAGCGCCGTGATCGGGGGACTGGTCAACGCCGGTCTGGTGTGGGTGGCGCTGCGGTGCACGCCGTCGCTGCGCCTGGCCGTGCTGCCGTTGTGGGCATGGTTGCTCACCATTGCGCTGATGACCCTGGGCGGACCCGGAGATGACCTGATCTTCGCCGACCGCGGCGTGATGGCCTACGGCGTGCTGCTGATGATCGTGTTGGGCAGCGCGCCGGCGGGATGGCTGCTGTGGCGGCTTCGCCAGCCCGCAGCGTCGACGGCCCGGTGATCCCGGCGGACCGTCGGGCCCGGTGTGCGCTCGCCGGGACGCCGATGGCGGCGGCTACTGTGGCGGTTATGGCATGCGCGAGATTCCGGATGCGGGTGACGCGCGGATGACGAACCCGTCGGCACTGCGCCGCGTCCTGCGACGAGCCCGCGACGGCGTGCTGCTCAACGTCGAGGAAACCGCGATAGCCCTGACCGCCCGCGGCAGCGATCTGGTGGACCTGTGCGCCAGTGCCGCCCGGGTCCGCGATGCCGGCCTGGTGTCGGGCGGCCGGCGGGGGCCGGGTGGACGGCTTCCGGTCAGCTACTCGCGCAAGGTTTTCATCCCGGTCACCCACCTGTGCCGCGACACCTGCCACTACTGCACCTTCGTCACGGTGCCCGGCGTGCTGCGGGCCCAGGGCAAGCAGATGTACCTCGGACCCGACGAGATCCTCGACATCGCCCGCCGCGGTGCCGAGTTGGGCTGCAAGGAGGCGCTGTTCACCTTGGGCGACCGGCCCGAGGAACGCTGGCCCGAAGCGCGACAGTGGCTCGACGAGCGCGGATACGACAGCACGCTGGCCTATCTGCGGGCGATGGCCATCCTGGTGCTGGAGGAGACCGGACTGCTGCCGCACCTCAACCCCGGCGTGATGAGCTGGTCGGAGATGTCGCGGCTCAAGCCGGTGGCTCCGTCGATGGGCATGATGCTCGAGACCACCTCCCGGCGGCTGTTCGAGACCAAAGGCCTGGCGCACTACGGCAGTCCGGACAAGGATCCGGCGGTGCGCCTGCGCGCGCTGGCCGACGCGGGACGGCTCTCCATCCCGTTCACCACCGGCCTGTTGGTCGGCATCGGCGAGACGCTCGCCGAGCGGGCCGACACCCTGCACGCGATCCGCAAGGTGCACAAGGAATTCGGGCACATTCAAGAAGTCATCGTGCAGAACTTCCGGGCCAAGGAGCACACCGCGATGGCGGCGACGCCCGACGCGGGTTTCGAAGACTTCCTGGCCACCGTGGCGGCGACCCGCCTGGTGCTGGGCCCCAAAATGCGGGTGCAGGCGCCACCGAACCTGGTGTCGGCCGACGAATGCCTGGCGCTGATCGGCGCCGGTGTCGACGACTGGGGCGGGGTGTCGCCCCTGACCCCCGACCACGTCAACCCGGAGCGGCCCTGGCCGGCCCTGGACGACCTGGCGCAGATCACCCAGCAGGCCGGCTATGACCTGGTGCAGCGGCTCACCGCCCAGCCCGACTACGTGCTGGCCGGTGCGGCGTGGATCGACCCGCGGGTGCGCCCGCACGTCGCTGCGCTGGCCCACCCGGACACCGGCTGGGCGCGCGACGTCAACCCGGTGGGACTGGCCTGGCAGGAACCCGACGAAGTGCAGTCCGCCGGCCGGGTGGATCTGCACACCGCGATCGACATCGACGGCCGGGCCACCGAGACGCGCAGTGATCTGGGCAGCGCGTTCGGGGACTGGGAGTCCATCCGAGAGCAGATCCACCAGCTGGCGGCCCGGGCGCCCGAGCGCGTCGACACCGATGTGCTGGCGGCGCTGCGGTCAGCCGAACGCGACCCCGCCGGCTGCACCGACGCCGAGTACCTGGCGCTGGCCACCGCCGACGGTCCCGCCCTGGATGCGGTTGCCGCCTTGGCCGACGCCCTGCGGCGCGACACCGTCGGCGACGACGTCACCTACGTGGTCAACCGCAACATCAACTTCACCAACATCTGCTACGTCGGCTGCCGCTTCTGCGCATTCGCCCAGCGCAAAGGGGACGCCGACGCCTTTTCGCTGTCCAATGCCGAGGTCGGCGAACGCGCCTACGAGGCCTACCTGGCCGGCGCGACCGAGGTCTGTATGCAGGGCGGGATCGACCCGGAGCTGCCGGTCACCGGTTACGCCGACCTGGTCCGCGCGGTCAAAGCGCGGGTGCCGTCGATGCACGTGCACGCGTTCTCGCCGATGGAGATCACCAACGGGGTCTCCAAGAGCGGCTTGAGCGTCCGGGAATGGTTGACCAGCCTGCGCGAGGCGGGGCTGGGCAGCATCCCGGGCACCGCCGCGGAGATCCTCGACGACGAGATCCGCTGGGTGCTGACCAAGGGCAAGCTGCCGACCTCGACCTGGGTCGAGGTGGTCAGCACCGCGCACGAGGTGGGACTGCGGTCCAGCTCGACCATGATGTACGGCCACATCGATTCCCCTCGGCACTGGGTCGGGCACCTGCGGGTGCTGCGCGGCATCCAGGACCGCACCGGGGGTTTCACCGAGTTCGTGCCGCTGCCGTTCGTGCATCAGAGTTCGCCGCTGTATCTGGCGGGCGGGTCGCGGCCCGGTCCCAGTCACCGCGACAACCGCGCCGTGCACGCCTTGGCGCGCATCATGCTGCACGGTCGCATTCCCAACATCCAGACCAGCTGGGTCAAGCTGGGCGTGGAGCGCACGCAGGTGATGCTCAACGGGGGAGCCAACGACCTGGGCGGCACCCTGATGGAGGAGACCATCTCGCGAATGGCCGGCTCCGAGCACGGGTCGGCCAAGACCATCGCGGAGCTGACGGCCATCGCCGAGGGCATCGGCCGCCCGGCGCGCCAGCGCACCACCGACTACGCGCCGGTGCCGTCCCGGGTCGAGACCGCCTAAAGGCGGGCGGCCAGCTCGGTGCCCTGCTGGATGGCGCGCTTGGCGTCGAGCTCGGCGGCCAGCTTCGCCCCGCCGATCAGGTGCGGCGTCACGCCGCGGTCCCGCAGGCCGTCCTCGAGGTCGCGCACCGATTCCTGCCCCGCGCAGATCACCACGTTGTCCACGGCCAGGACCTGCGGGCGGGCCTTCTTCGGGCCGAAGCTGATGTGCAGCCCGTCATCGTCGATGCGGTGGTAGTTCACCCCGGAGAGCTGGCGGACGTTTTTGGCCTTCAGTGAGGCGCGGTGCACCCACCCGCTGGTCTTGCCCAAGGTTCGGCCCTGGGGGCCGACGGTGCGGGCCAGCAGGTAGACCTCGCGGGCCGGCGGGACCGGGTCCGGCGCGATCAGCGCGCCCCGGGCCTCCCAGGGGTCGGCCGCACCCCATTCGGCCTTCCACTCTTTGAGGTGCAGGCTCGCAGTGGACTCCGGTGAGTCCAGGACCAGGAATTCACTGACGTCGAAACCGATCCCGCCGGCACCCACCACCGCCACCGAACGGCCCACCGGCCTGCCTGCGATCGCCTGGGCGTAGGTCAGCACCATCGGGTGCTCGATGCCCGGGATCGCCGGAACCCGCGGGGTGACCCCGGTGGCCAGCACCACCTCGTCGAAGCCGGTCAACTCCTGCGCCTGGGCGCGGCGGCCCAGGTGCACCGCCACTGCGTACTTGTCCAGCATGGTGGTGTAGTAGCGGATGGTCTCGGCGAACCCTTCTTTGCCCGGAATCCTTCTGGCCAAGTCGAATTGGCCGCCGAGGAATGGGTTCGCCTCGAACAGCGTCACCTCGTGGCCGCGCTCGGCGGCCGACACCGCCGTCGCCAACCCGGCCGGCCCGGCGCCCACCACCGCGATACGCCGGCGCCGCCGCGCGGGGCCGAGCACCAGCGTGGTCTCGTGACCGGCGCGGGGGTTGACCAGGCAGGAGACCTTCTTGTGCGCAAAGGCGTGGTCCAGGCAGGCCTGGTTGCAGGCGATGCAGGTATTGATCTCGCCGGCCCGGCCGGCGGCGGCCTTGGACACCCAATCCGGGTCCGCCAGCATCGGGCGGGCCATCGAGATCAAGCGCACCGAGGTCTGCGCGAGGATCTGTTCGGCCGCCTGCGGCATGTTGATCCGGTTGGACGCCACCACCGGGATGGTCACGTGGTCGGCGACCGCGCTGCTGATGTCGACGAAGGCGTTGTTGGGCACCGACGTCACGATGGTCGGCACCCGTGCCTCGTGCCAGCCGAAGCCGGAGTTGATCAAGGTGGCGCCGGCGGCCTCGACTTCGGTTGCCAGCGCGAGGATCTCCTCCCAGCTCTGGCCGTCCTCGACGTAGTCGGCCATCGACATCCGGTAGCAGATGATGAAGTCGTCGCCCACCGCCGCGCGGGTGCGCCGCACGATCTGCACCGGCAGGCGGCGCCGGTTGGCGGCCGTACCGCCGTAGCCGTCGGTGCGCCGGTTGGTGCGCGGAGCCAGGAACTGGTTCAGCAGATAGCCTTCGCTGCCCATGATCTCCACACCGTCGTAGCCGGCCTCGCGGGCCAGTTCCGCGGCGCGGGCGAAGTCGGCGATGGTCGACTCGACTCCGCGGGTGGACAACGCGCGTGGCCGGAAGGGGTTGATCGGCGCCTTGATGCTCGACGCGCTGACCGAAAACGGGTGGTAGGCATAGCGGCCCGCGTGCAGGATCTGCAGCGCGATCTTCCCGCCGGCGTCGTGCACGGCATCGGTGATGCGGCGATGGCGCCGTGCGTCGGCCCGGGTGGTCATCGCCGAGGCGAACGGCAGCAGCCAGCCCGACCGGTTCGGGGCGTAGCCGCCGGTGATGATCAGTCCCACCCCGCCGCGGGCCCGCGCGGCGAAGTACTCGGCCAGCTTGCCGGTGTCGGCGGCGCGGTCTTCCAGGCCGGTGTGCATCGAGCCCATGACCACCCGGTTGGACAGGGTGGTGAAGCCCAGGTCCAGCGGGGTCATCAAGATCGGGTACGGATTGGTGGATTCTGTTGTCACGCTGCCCCCTTCAGTGCCTGTCTGCCCGCAGTGCCGCGCCGACTTCGTCGAGCCAGTCGATCGCGCTTTCCTCGGCCCGGATGCCGCCGCGCAGAACCAGGTACTGATGCAGTGCGGCGCCGGTCAGCGAACCGGGATCCGGGAACTGCTTCTTCTCCAGCGCGCGGTAGACGTCCAAGCGCTGCGCACGTTCGGCGCGCAGGTCCGCGGCCTGCTCGCGCACCGCGGCGAGGTCACCGGCACCGGCGCCGCGGAGCTTGACCGCCAGTTCGCGCAGCCGGTTGTCGACCACCGAGCTTCCCCGCCCGGCCAGCGGCGCCGCGATCCAGCGGGCCAGTTCGGCGCGGCCGGCCTCGGCGACGGTGTAGACCTTCTTGTCCGGGCGGCCCCGTTGGGCGACCTCGGTGACCTGCACCCAGCCGTCGGCCTCCATGGCGCGCAGCGTCCGGTAGATCTGCTGGTGGGTCGCGCTCCAGAAGTAGCCGATCGAGCGGTCGAAGCGGTGCGCGAGTTCATAGCCCGAGCCGGACTGCTCGTTCAGCGACACCAGGATCGCGTGGGGAAGCGCCACGCGACCGAGCTTAGGCAGGCTGCGACCCCGTATGCAACTAGTTGCAGTGCAACTGTGTGCATAGCGTCCTGTGGCGGGCCGGGGACCTGCTGGTGGCTGCCGCGCATCGGGGGCCTCTACTATCAGAAGCCGATGAATCCACCGTGCCTCGCCGCAGCCTCGTGAGCCCCGTAACCGGCGGCAGATCGGCCGCATTGCCCACCTTCCCGTGGGACACCCTGGCCGAGGCGACCGCGCTGGCCAAGGCGCATCCCGACGGCATCGTCGACCTGTCCGTCGGCACCCCCGTCGACCCCGTGGCCGACGTCATCCGCGACGCCCTGGCGGCCGCCTCATCCGCGCCGGGTTACCCCACCACCGCCGGCACCGCGGCCCTGCGCACGTCGGCGGCCGGCGCCCTGCACCGTCGCTACGGCATCACCGGGCTCACCGAGTCGGCGGTGCTGCCGGTGATCGGCACCAAGGAGCTGATCGCCTGGCTGCCGACCCTGCTCGGACTCGGCGACCAGGATGTGGTGGTGGTCCCCGAGCTGGCCTACCCGACCTATGAAGTGGGTGCCCGGCTGGCCGGAGCCCAGTGGGTGCGCAGCGATGCCCCGCAGCTGCGCGACGGCCCGCCGCCGGCCCTGGTGTACCTGAATTCGCCGAGCAACCCGACCGGGGCGATCCTGGGCGAAAAAGAGCTGCGAGCCGTGGTCGACTGGGCCCGCGAGCACGACGTGCTGGTGGTCTCCGACGAGTGCTACCTGGGCCTGGGTTGGGACGCCGAGCCGCGGTCGGTGCTGCACCCGGCGGTCTGCGACGGCGACCACCGCGGCCTGCTGGCGGTGCATTCGCTGTCCAAGACCTCCTCGCTGGCGGGG
>NZ_JRMK01000086.1:0-19315 GCF_000972925.1 Mycobacterium sp. UM_Kg1
GATGCCGATGTTGGGCGCCGCCAACCGTCAGGAGGAGCGCTACCGCGACCCCAACGTGTTCGACATCTTCCGCGAGTCCAAGGTCCACGCGTCGTGGGGCCACGGCGCGCATGTGTGTCTGGGCAGCCACCTGGCCCGTATGGAGATGCGCGACGCGCTGGGCCTGATGTTCGACCGGTTGCCCAACCTGCGGCTCGACCCCGACGGGGGCGACCCGCATATCCGCGGACAGGTGTTCCGGTCGCCGACCGCGCTGCCCGTCCTCTTCGACGTGCCGTGAGTCCGTTGCGATTCGACGGGCGCGTCGCGGTGGTCACCGGCGCGGGACGCGGGGTGGGACGTAGTCACGCGATTCTGCTGGCGGCCAAAGGCGCGCGTGTGGTGGTGGCGGACTACGGCGCCGGCATCGACGGTGACGGCTCGTCTTCGGCGCCGGCAGAGGAGGTGGTGCGCGAGATCACCGACAGCGGTGGCGAGGCGGTCGCATGCTTTGCCTCTGTTGCGCAACCGCAAGGCGCACAGATGATCATCGACACCGCGGTCGAGACGTTCGGGCGTATCGACGTGCTGGTCAACAACGCCGGCATCCACGACCCGGACCTGTTCGAGGACTTGACGGTCGAACGGTTCCGCACCATGTTGGAGGTGCACTTCTTCGGCACCCTGCTGGTGACGCGGGCCGCGTGGCCGCATTTCATCGCCGCCGGCTACGGCCGCGTCGTCAACACCGTCTCCGAGGCCATGCTGGGCGGCATCTCGGAACTGACCAGTTACGGTGCCGCCAAGGCCGGGGTGTTCGGCCTGACCCGCAATCTGGCGACCGAGGGCATCGCACACGGCATCCGGGTCAACGCCGTCGCCCCGCGCGCATTCACCCGGATGTCTGCGGCGCACTCGGATTCCGTGGCCGCCCAACTGTCCATTCCCACCGACGTCATGGCCACCATCAACGCCAGCATGCCGCCCGAATTGTGCGCGCCGGCAGCGGCATTCCTGGCCCACGAGACCTGTCCGCTCAACGGCGAGGTACTGCAGGTCGGGATGGGCGGGGTGGCACGGATCGCCGTGATTCGCACGGCCGGCATCGTGCGAACACCGCTGACCGCCGAAGACATCGCCGAGAACATCGATCAGATCATGGACATCACTGGCGCACAGGTAACCGCCGTGACCGAGATGGTGCAGTGACTAGCGTAGGAGGCGCGCTGTGAGCGAATTCGAATCGGTCGACTTCTTCAGCGACCAGTCGTTGATCCCCGACCCATACCCTTTCTTCGACAGCCTGCGGGCCAAGTGCCCGGTCGCGCACCAACCACAGCTGGGCGTACTGGCCGTCACGGGGCACGCCGAAGCCCTTGCCGTGTATAGAGATCCGGCTTTCTCGGCGTGCGTATCGGTCGCCGGACCGTTCTCGGGGCTGTCGTTCGACGTCGACGGCGACGACGTCGGGGACCTGATCGATGCGCACCGGCACGAGATCCCGATGAGTGAGCACATAGTCACCCAGGACCCGCCGGAGCACACCCGGACGCGGGGGCTGCTGAGCCGTCTGCTGACCCCGAAACGACTCAAGGAGAACGAGGAGTTCATGTGGCGGCTCGCCGATGAACAACTCGACAGGTTCGTCGCCAAGGGCCGGTGTGAGTTCATCGAAGACTACGCCAAACCGTTCTCGATGCTCGTCATCGCCGACCTGCTCGGGGTGCCCGAGGCCGATCACCGGGACTTCCGGCAGGTGATGGCCGGTGAGCAGGTGGGCGCCCTGGACGAGGACCCCATCTCGCACAATCCGCTGCAGTGGCTCGATGAGCGTTTCTACGCGTACATCGAGGACCGCCGCGAGCGTCCGCGGGGCGACGTGCTGACTCAGCTGGCCCAGGCCAAGTACGACGACGGGTCGACACCCGAGATCATCGACGTGGTGCGGCTGGCCACCTTCCTGTTCGCCGCGGGCCAGGAGACCACCGTCAAGTTGCTCAGCGCCGGTCTGCGGGTGATCGCCGAACGCCCGGACATTCAGTCGCTGCTCCGGGAGGACCGCGACCGCATCCCGGTGTTCCTGGAGGAGACGTTGCGCACCGAGAGCCCGGTCAAGGCACACTTCCGGATGGCGCGCACCACGACGACGGTCGGGGAGACCACCGTGCGCGCCGGCAGCACCGTCATGCTGCTGCCCGGGGCGAGCAACCGCGATCCGCGCAAGTTCGACGAACCCGCCGAGTTCCGGATCGACCGGCCCAATGTGCGTGAGCATGTGGCGTTCGGTCGCGGCGTGCACTCGTGCCCCGGATCTCCGCTGGCCCGCGCCGAGGGCAGGATCTCGCTGCACCGCATCCTGGATCGGATGGCCGACATCCGGATCAACGAGGACAAGCACGGCAGCCCGGAAGCGCGGCACTTCAACTTCGAGCCGACGTTCATCATGCGGGGGCTGCAGGACCTGCATCTGGAGTTCGATCCCGTGGCCTGACGGGTCGATGCACACCCCCCTTGGGCCTCCGCCTACCGGTTGGTTGACAATCGAGGTCAACTACACCTCGTTGAACGAAGGAGCACCATGGCTGAAGCCGTCATTGTGGAAGCGGTGCGTTCGCCAGTCGGCAAGCGCAACGGTGGACTGTCGGGGGTGCACCCCGCGGAGCTGTCCGCCCAGGTCCTCAATGGTCTGGTCACGCGGGCCGGTGTGGACCCGGCGCTCGTCGACGACGTGATCTGGGGCTGCGTCATGCAGGCCGGTGAGCAGGCGCTGGACATCGGCCGCACCGCCGTGCTGAGCGCGGGCTGGCCCGAGAGCGTCCCCGCGGTGACCGTGGACCGCCAGTGTGGGTCGAGCCAGCAGTCGGTGCACTTCGCCGCCGCCGGTGTGATCGCCGGACACTACGACGTCGTCGTCGCCGGTGGCGTCGAGTCGATGTCGCGCACCCCGATGGGCTCCTCGCTGGCCAACGGCGGCCGGCCCTACGGCGAGTCCTTCAAGGCGCGCTACGAGCAGACCCCCAACCAGGGCATCGGTGCCGAGATGATGGCCACCAAGTGGGGCCTGAGCCGGACTGCGCTCGACGAGTTCGCGCTGGCATCGCACGAAAAGGCCGCTGCCGCCCAGGACGCGGGCGCCTTCAAGGACGAGATCGTCTCGATCACCGACCCCGAGGGCAACGTCATCAGCGAAGACGAGGGCATTCGCCGCGGCACCACCTTGGAGAAGATGGGCCAGCTCAAGCCCGCCTTCAAAGAGGACGGCGTCATCCACGCCGGCAACTCCAGCCAGATCTCCGACGGCTCGGCGGCGCTGCTGTTCATGTCGGCGGAGAAGGCCAAGGAGCTGGGTCTGACCCCGCTGGCCCGGGTGCACACCGCGACGCTGGCCGGCTCCGACCCGGTGATGATGCTGTCCGCGCCGATCCCGGCCACGCAGAAGGCCCTGCAGCGGTCTGGCCTCAGCGTTGACGACATCGGGGCCTTCGAGGTCAACGAGGCGTTCGCCCCGGTGCCCATGGCCTGGCTCGCCGACATCGGTGCCGACCCGAAGAAGCTCAACCCCAACGGCGGGGCGATCGCGCTGGGCCACCCGCTCGGCGGTTCCGGTGCCCGGATCATGACCACGCTGCTGTACCACATGCGCGCCAACGGGATTCGCTACGGTCTGCAGACCATGTGCGAGGGCGGCGGGCAGGCGAACGCCACCATTCTGGAGCTGCTGTGAGTGACGCGGCCGTTCTGGTAGAGCGGCGCGGCAACGTACTGCTGGTCACGATCAACCGGCCCGAGGCGCGCAACGCGATCAACGGCGCGGTGAGCCAGGGCGTCGGAGACGCCCTGGAGCTGGCGCAGAACGACGACGAGGTGCGCGCCGTGGTGCTCACCGGTGCCGGCGACAAGTCGTTCAGTGCCGGCGCCGACCTCAAGGCGATCGCCAACCGGGAGAACATCTACCACTCCGAACACCCGGAATGGGGTTTCGCCGGGTACGTGCAGCACTTCATCGACAAGCCGACCATCGCCGCGGTCAACGGCACCGCCCTGGGCGGCGGCACCGAGCTGGCGCTGGCCAGCGACCTGGTGATCGCCGAGCAGCGCGCCCAGTTCGGGCTGCCCGAGGTCAAGCGGGGTCTGGTCGCCGGAGCGGGCGGGGTGTTCCGCATCGTCGACCAGCTGCCCCGCAAGGTGGCCCTGGAACTGCTGTACACCGGGGAGCCGATCTCGGCGGCGGATGCGTCCCGGTGGGGATTGGTCAACCAGGTGGTGGAGGACGGCAAGGCGCTGGAAGCCGCACTGGAGCTGGCCGAACGCATCACCGTCAACGCACCGCTGTCGGTGCAGGCCACCAAGCGGATCGCCTACGGGGTCGATGACGGCGTCATCGTCGACGAGGTGGCCGCCTGGGCCAGGACCAGCCGGGAGTTCACCACGGTGCTGCGCAGCGAGGACGCCAAGGAAGGGCCGCGGGCGTTCGCCGAGAAGCGTGCCCCGGTGTGGAAGGCGCGTTGAGCGACCGGCCACAGCCGCTGCTGATCCCCATCGGGGATCACGCCCCGCAGCTGCACCCCGAGGCCTGGGTTGCCCCCAACGCCAGCCTGATCGGCCAGGTTCGCCTGGCCGATCGGGCGAGCGTTTGGTACTCGGCGACGCTGCGTGCCGAGGTCGAACCGATCGAGATCGGCGCGGAGTCCAACATCCAGGACGGCGTCACCGTCCACGTCGACCCGGGGTTCCCGGTACGGGTGGGCGAGCGGGTCAGCGTCGGGCACAACGCGGTGCTGCACGGCTGCATCATCGAGGACGACTGCCTGATCGGCATGGGCGCAATCGTCCTCAACGGTGCCGTGGTGGGCGAGGGCTCGCTGGTCGCGGCGGGTGCCGTCGTCCCGCAGGGGATGGTGGTGCCGCCGCGGTCCCTGGTCGCGGGGGTGCCGGGGAAGGTGCGGCGGGAACTCAGCGAGGACGAGGTCGGCAACAATCGGCTCAATGCCGCGGCCTACCGGCACCTGACCGAAGTCCATCGGGCGAACTAGCGCATTTAGGCCACCGGCCGCCGTTTCGCCGCTACGTTTTAGGGACGTTGCTCAACCCGCCGCTGAGGGGACGTCCTCCTATGACTCAGATCAGCCATGCCCGCCCCGGTTTGCTGCGCGAGATCACCGACATCATCACCAGGGTTGCCCCGCCCTATCACGAACCGCGAGCCGTGGTTCAGCGTCGTCGCGCCGTGGTCGCGGTGGTGGTGCTGATCGGCGCAGCGGTACTGAGCGCCATGCACAGCAAACTTCCCGGCGACCCGTCGTTCTACTGGTTGTCGCTGGTTCTGGCCGCGGTCTGGTCGGTCGGGGCGGTGGTGGCCGGGCCCCTGCACCTGGGGGTGTTGCGGTTCCGCGGGCGCAATGAGCGGCCGGTGTTCACCGGCACCGGGGTGGGCCTGGTGCTCGGCGGAGTGTTCCTGCTGGGCGGGCTTGCGGTGCAAGAGATTCCGCCGCTGGCCGATCAGGTGGTGGCGATCCTGGCCTACACCACCGAAGTCTCCTGGCGACTGGTGGTGCTGATTGCGATCGTCAACGCGATCGCCGAAGAGATCTTCTTCCGCGGCGCGCTGTTCAGCGCCTTCGGTCGCCGCTCCCCGCTGGTGTTCTCCACGCTGCTCTACGTTGCGGC
Organism: Mycobacterium sp. UM_Kg1; assembly: GCF_000972925.1. NCBI lineage: Bacteria > Bacillati > Actinomycetota > Actinomycetes > Mycobacteriales > Mycobacteriaceae > Mycobacterium > Mycobacterium sp. UM_Kg1. The sequence goes on from NZ_JRMK01000086.1 coordinate 5,647, forward strand.
GATGATGGCCGCGGGCAACCTCATGGTGGGGGTGGCCGCACTGGTGCTCGGCAGCGTCTGCGCCATGGAGCGCCGAGCCACCGGCGGGGTGCTGGCGCCGGTGTTGACCCACCTGGTCTGGGGACTGGTGATGGTCCTGGCGCTGCCGCCGCTGTTCGGGATGTAGCCCCTGCGGTCAGGAGTCGGTGAAGTTGGCCGAGCGCCGCTCCTGAAACGCCCGCGCTCCCTCACGGAAGTCGTGGTTGTTCAACAGGATTGACTGCCCGACGTACTCCCGGTCCAGGGCCGCGTTCAGCTCGGTCAAGGTGGCGGCGTTGACGGCGTGCTTGGTCTTGGACAGCGCCACAGCGGGGCCGGCCAGCAAGCGGCCCAGCAGCTTGTCCACCTCGGCGTCGAACTCCTCGGCCGGGTAGACCGCGGAGACCAGCCCCCATTCCAGGGCCTCGGCCGCCGACAGTCGTTCGGCCAGCAGCGCCAGCCGCATGGCGCGGGTCCGGCCGACCGCCGCCGCCACCAGCGCCGAGGCGCCGCCGTCGGGCATCAGCCCGATCTTGGTGAACGCCAACAGGAAAAAGGCCTTGTCCGAGGCCACGATCAGGTCGCAGGCCAGGGCCAGCGACACCCCGACACCGGCGGCCGGGCCCTGCACCACCGCCACCACCGGCCGCGGCAACGCGACGATCGCCCGGATCGCGCGGTTGGCCTCGACGATGATCTCCGTGGGCAGTTCGTCGGATGCGTCCTCGGCGCCGATCCCCGCCCCGGAGCTGAACCCGCGCCCCGCCCCGCCCAGGCGCACCGCCCGCACCCGCGGGTCGCGGGCGGCCGCCTCCATGGCGTCGGCGATCCCGGCCAGAACTCCGGTGGTCACCGAGTTGAGGCTGTCGGGGCGGTCGATGGTCACCGCCAGCACCCCGTCGGTCAGGGTGACGGACACGCCCGCCACCGGAGCCAGGGTGTCGATGCCGGAGTCGATTGCAGTCATGGCCCTCACCTTAGGATGCTGATCACACAGGCTTACGACGAGGAGGCACAAATGGCGGGACCACTGGCGGGACTGCGGGTCATCGAGCTGGCCGGGATCGGTCCGGGACCGCACGCGGCGATGATCCTCGGCGACCTGGGTGCCGACGTGGTCCGGGTGGACCGGCCGCCGAAATTCGGTGGCGGGCCCAGCAAGGACGCCATGCTGCGCAACCGCCGCTCGGTGACTGCGGACCTCAAGTCGCCGGAGGGCCGCGACCTGGTGCTGCAACTGGTCGCCAAAGCCGATGTGCTGATCGAGGGTTTCCGGCCGGGCGTAACCGAGCGCCTCGGCCTGGGCCCCGAGGACTGCGCCAAGGTCAACGAACGGCTCATCTACGGCCGCATGACCGGCTGGGGACAGAGCGGCCCGCGCGCCCAGCAGGCCGGCCACGACATCAACTACATCTCGATCACCGGGGTGCTGCACGCGATCGGGCGCAACGGCGAGAAGCCGGTCCCGCCGCTGAACCTGGCCGGCGACTTCGGCGGTGGATCGATGTTCCTGCTGGTCGGCATTCTGGCCGCACTGTGGGAGCGGCAGACCTCCGGCAAGGGGCAGGTGATCGACGCGGCGATGGTCGACGGGGCGAGTGTGCTCGCGGCGATGATGTGGAGCTTCCGGTCGCAGGGCATGTGGAGCGACGAGCGCGGCGTGAACATGCTCGACACCGGAGCGCCCTACTACGACACCTACGAATGCTCCGACGGCAAGTACATGTCCGTCGGCGCCATCGAGCCCCAGTTCTATGCCGAACTGCTGGCCAAGCTCGAACTGGACCCGGCCGACCTGCCGGCGCAGAACGACGTCAGCGGCTGGCCGCAGCTGCGGGCGAAGCTGACCGAGGCGTTCGCCGCCCACGACCGGGACCACTGGACGGCGGTGTTCGCCGGCTCGGACGCCTGCGTGGCTCCGGTGCTGGCCTTCAACGAGGTCGAGTCTGACTCGCACATCGCCGAACGCAACACCTTCTACGACGTCAACGGTTATCTTCAGCCGATGCCCGCGCCGCGGTTCTCCCGCAGTGTGCCCGGCACCCCGACGCCGCCGGCTGTTCTGGGAGCCGACAACGAGACCGTCCTGGACGACTGGGTATAGTCCCGGCCAACCAGATGGTTGGGACTGAGAGGGGCTAGAAGGGTGCAGATCAAGGACGCGGTAGCCGTTGTCACCGGCGGTGCTTCCGGGTTGGGTTTGGCGACCGCCAAGCGCCTGCTGGATGCCGGCGGGCTGGTCGTGGTGATCGACCTCAAGGGCGCGGACGTCGTCGCCGAGCTCGGCGACCGGGCTCGCTTCGTGGAGGCCAACGTGGCCGACCCCGAGGGCGTCACCGCAGCCCTGGACGTCGCGGAATCGCTTGGTCCGGTGCGGATCAACGTCAACTGCGCCGGGATCGGCAACGCGATCAAGACGCTGAGCAAGGACGGCGCGTTCCCGCTGGACGCCTTCACCAAGATCATCCAGGTGAACCTGATCGGCACGTTCAACGTCCTGCGGCTCTCGGCCGAGCGGATCGCCAAGACCGAGCCGATCAACGGCGAGCGCGGTGTCATCATCAACACCGCCTCGGTGGCGGCGTTCGAGGGCCAGATCGGCCAGGCGGCCTACTCGGCGTCCAAGGGCGGCGTGGTCGGCATGACCCTGCCGATCGCCCGGGACCTGTCGCGGGAACTGATCCGGGTCTGCACCATCGCACCGGGCCTGTTCAAGACCCCGCTGCTGGGATCGCTGCCCGAGGAGGCGCAGAAGTCGCTCGGTGCGCAGGTGCCGCACCCGTCGCGGCTCGGTGACCCCGACGAGTACGGGGCCTTGGCCGAGCACATCATCAACAACCCGATGCTCAACGGCGAGGTCATCCGCCTCGACGGTGCGATCCGGATGGCCCCCAGGTAAGGAGTGAGATGAGCATCAAAACGAAGTTCACCGAGGCGTTCGGCGTCGAACACCCCATCGCCCAGGGCGGCATGCAGTGGGTGGGCCGCGCGGAATTGGTGGCAGCCGTCGCCAACGCCGGGGGATTGGGTTTCCTCACCGCGCTCACCCAGCCGACTCCGGCTGATCTGGCCAACGAGATCGCCAAGACCCGGGATCTCACCGACAAGCCGTTCGGGGTGAACCTGACCATCCTGCCGGCGATCAACCCGCCGCCCTACGACGAGTACCGGCAGGTCATCGTCGACGCCGGCATCAAGATCGTCGAGACGGCCGGCTCCAACCCGGCGCCGCACCTGCCGATGTTCCACGACAACGGCATCAAGGTTCTGCACAAGTGCACCTCGGTGCGGCACGCCGTCAAGGCACAGAGCCTCGGCGTGGACGGCATCAGCATCGACGGGTTCGAGTGCGCCGGGCACCCCGGTGAAGACGACGTTCCCGGACTGGTGCTGATCCCGGCCGCCGCCGCGCAGATCGAGATCCCGATGATCGCCTCCGGCGGCTTCGCCGACGCCCGCGGCCTGGTCGCGGCGCTGGCCCTGGGCGCCGACGGCATCAACATGGGCTCGCGGTTCATGTGCACCGTGGAGTCCTGCATCCACCAGAACGTCAAGGAAGCGATCGTCGCCGGCGACGAGCGTGGCACCGAGTTGATCTTCCGGTCGCTGCACAACACCGCCCGGGTGGCCAGCAACGCGGTGTCGCGTGAGGTGGTCGAGATCCTCAACAAGGGCGGCCAGTTCCCCGACGTGCAGGAACTGGTGGCGGGCGTGCGCGGCCGTCGCGTCTTCGACGAGGGCGACATCGACGCCGGCATCTGGACAGTCGGTACCGCGATGGGCCTGATCAACGACATTCCGACCGTCGACGAGCTGGTCTCGCGGATCGTGTCGGAGGCCGAGGAGATCATCCTGGGGCGTCTGGGCGACATGGTCGTCGAGGACGACGACGAGGAGAACGTCGCTTAGCGGCGACAGCCGGGGGCTTTGCCAGCGCCGAACGTGTAATCAGGGCGGAATTTGGACCGATTTTCCGCCCTGGTTGCACGTTCGGCGTTTCTCGTTTCCGCGACACGGCAACTCGCGCGGACGGGCAACGAGTCAATGGCGGGGGAACAGAAGTAGAAGGACTCACGAAGGGCGCCGGCTCGGATGAGCTGGGGCCGTCGCGCGATGGGCGCAACAGGGAACGGCGCCGCTGTCGCGACGCCGGTCACTTAACTGGCAAGCAGATGAAAATCGTCGAACTGCTCCGAGGTGTCGCCCTCGACGAGGAAATCGCCGTGGTAAAGGGCTTCGAAGTCGACCTTGATGACGTCGGCATTGATGTCGTCGATCCACATGACCCTGAGCCTATGGGTCACTATTAAGGAATCATTGAGTCACGTTTCGGGAAATGGTGGCAATACTACTGACGGGTAGGGTTTGCCGGCCCCCGCCGAGACGGCTCGCGTGGTCCGCCCGGATGGGTGCGCCCGGCGCCGCGGCGTCGGACTAGGGTGGCGGGCATGAGCGCACCGGACACCCTGGACAACCCGCTGTTCGCCCGGATCTGGACCTTCATGTCGAGCCGGGAGACCGAATGGCTGCGCGACCGGCGCCGGGAGAATCTGGCCGGCCTGTCCGGGCGTGTGCTGGAGGTCGGCGCCGGCACCGGAAGCAACTTCGGCTTTTACCCCGAGACCGTGACCGAGGTGGTGGCCGCCGAGCCCGAGTCGCGGTTGCGGGATGCCGCCACGGTGGCCGCGAGCTCCGCGCCGGTGCCGGTCACCGTACTGGCCAGCACCGTCGAGGCCCTGGATGCCGGCGAGCCCTTCGACGCGATCGTGTGCTCCCTGGTCCTGTGCTCGGTGGACCGTCCCGAGGACGTCCTGCGCCAGCTATTCGCCTTGCTCAAGCCCGGCGGCGAGCTGCGCTACTTCGAGCACGTCGCCAGCGCCGGGGTACGCGGCCGGCTGCAACGGGTGGCCGACGCCACCTTCTGGCCCCGGCTGTTCGGCAACTGCCACACCCACCGCCACACCGAGCAGATGATCACCGCAGCCGGATTCGTCGTCACGGAGTCGCGGCGCGGGCATCAATTCCCGGCCTGGGCGCCGGTTCCGGTGTCGGAGTTCGCGCTGGGCTCGGCCAGCCGCACCGCCTGAGCGCGCCTCAGCGCAGCAGGAACGGCAACCGCTGCGCCATGCCCGGCAGTGCCGCCGAGGCGGTCGTGAGCAGGTGCACCGTGGCCCGCTCGGACAGCGGCGTGGGCTCGGGGTTCACCTGGACGACGGTCTTGCCCAGGTCCAGCGCCCGTTCGGGCAGGCTGGCCGCCGGATAGACCACCCCGGAGGTGCCGACCACGACCATGACGTCGCAGTTGTCGACGGCCTCCACCGCGGCGTTCCACGGCCCGTCGGGCAGGTCCTCGCCGAACCACACGACGTCGGGGCGGATCAAGCCGCCACACTCGCACTGCGGCGGCATGATCTCGAGCACTGGCTCCGCCAGCTCCGGTAGCTGCGTGTCGTGCGGTTGATGGCAGTCCGAGCAGCGGAAGGTGAACATCCGGCCGTGCAGATGGTGCACCGTGGAACTGCCGCCGCGCTCGTGCAGATTGTCGACGTTCTGGGTGATGACCTGGACCTCGGCGTGCTTTTCCCAGTCCGCGATCGCGGTATGGCCCAGGTTCGGCTCATAGCGGCGGGCCAGCTGGCAGCGCCACACATACCAACCCCAGACCAGCGCCGGCTGCCGATTCCAGCCATCGATGCTGGACACCTCGTAGGGGTCGTACTGCGACCACAGGCCCTTCTCGTCATCACGGAATGTAGGTATCCCGCTCTCCGCTGAGATCCCTGCACCGCTGAACACCACCACCCGCACGCCACCAACATAGCGGGATACTGGCCGAATGGACTTCTCGGACCTGCTGAAGATCGATGGGGACCACCACGGGCCGCTGTTCGAGCAGATCAGGCTGCAGCTGATCGAGGCGGTCCGGGCCGGATCGCTGCCGGCAGGCACCCGGTTGCCCACGGTGCGCGACCTGGCGGGCCAACTGGGCCTGGCGGTCAACACCGTCGCGCGGGCCTACCGCGAGCTGGAGGCCGGCGGCGTTGTCGAAACCCGTGGCCGTTTCGGCACTTTCGTGGCCAGCACCGATCCGGCAGACGCGGCGATGGCACAGGCCGCGGGTGCTTTCGCCGCCGCGGCCCGCGCGGTCGGATTGGATAAGGCCCAGGCCCTGCGCTACCTCGACGCCGCGTTCGACGGCGCCGGGGCGGGTTAGCCGAACTCCAGCAGAGTCAGCGACGGGCGTACATCGGCCAGCGCCCGCAACCGGTAGGCGGCGGGCAGCAGCGTGTTGAACATCAGGCCCCGTCCCCGCGGCAGCTGCAGATCGTGCACGGCCCGCACCCCGGGCACGGTGTTCACCAGCTTGGCGCTGGCAGCCGCGGACAGCGTGAACGGCATTGCCGGCGCCCGGTAACGCAGCGAGGTCGGCACGCCCTGGCGCACCAGCCAGCCGAACCACGACGGGGGCAGGTCGAAGACCATCCGGCCGCCGGGAAAGCGGCGGGCGCATTCGGCGATCAGGCCCAGCGCCTCGTCGGGCTGCAGGTACATCAGCAGGCCCTCGGCGGTGATGAACACGCCGTCGGCGGTGTCGACCAGGTCCATCCAGCTGTAGTCCAGCGCGGACTGGGCGCAGATCGACACCCGTGGCTCCGCGGGGAGCAGCCGCTCGCGGATCGCGATGACCGGGGGCAGATCGACGGTGAGCCAACGGAATTGCGGATCCGGAACGGCCTCGCTAAGCCGCCAGAAGCTGGTCTGCAGGCCCTCGGCCAGGGCCACCACGGTGCCCGTAGGGTTTTGGCGAAGAAAGCGCAGGGCCTGCGTGTCGATACCCAGCGCCCGCAGCGGGATGTCCTGGCGGGTGGTGCCGAATTTCGCGAAGTCGAAGTCGATCGAATCCACCAGTCGCACCGCCATCGGATCATCGAGGATCCGGTCGGGCCGGCGGGCCTCGTTCGCCCGCGCGTTCAAGGTCAGCAGCGCTGTTTCCGATACCCCGGTCAGGGTGACTTTCTGTGCCTCGCCCACCTGCGCGACCTTACCGGCCGGCGGAGTCGAGCACCTTGTGCAGAGTGCGCAGGTTGCGGGTCGTGGTGGCCGATTGGTAGCGCTTGACCCCCATAGTCTTACCCACCGGGCTGGTCAGGGTGTCGCCCTTGGGGACCTGCCAGTAGAGCACCCCGTCCCCGGGGGTGATCTTCTCGTCGCCGTCGGTGAGCTCAGCCAGTTCGCCCAGCACCGCGTCGTCGGAGACGAAGGTGACATAGGACTGCAGGCCGGGATCTGCGGCCTCGAACGGGTACGCGGCCACGATCTCGCGGACCGTGTCGACGTCGTAGACCAGCACCCACGCCTGGTAGTCGAAGCGCTGCCGCAGCGCGGATTCGGCGGTGGCCCGCACCGCGGCGGGTTTGGCCGGCGAGTCCACCAGCACGTTGCCGGTGGCGAGCAGGGTGCGGACCTCGTCGAATCCGGCGTCGCGCAGCGCTGCGGCGACGTCGGGCATCTTGAGCTTGATCCCGCCGACGTTCACGCCGCGCAGAAACAGCGCATACCGGCTCATGAGGTGAACTCCAATCCTCCGAAGAACACGGGCAACGGACCGGCGCGTCGGTACGCTTCGATCATGGGGCGCCAGGTGTTCGACGACAAGTTGCTGGCCGTGATCAGCGGGAACTCGCTGGGAGTGCTGGCCACCGTCAAGCGCGACGGGCGCCCGCAGCTGTCCAACGTGCAGTACCACTTCGATCCGCGGGCCCTCACCGTGCAGGTGTCGGTCACCGAGCCGCGCGCCAAGACCCGCAACCTGCGCCGCGACTCTCGGGCGTCGCTGCTGGTCAGCTCAGATGACGGCTGGTCCTATGCCGTCGCCGAGGGGGATGCCCAGCTGACACCGCCGGCCGGCGCCCCCGACGACGACACCGTCGAGGCGCTGGTCGAGTTGTACCGCAGCATCGCCGGAGAGCATCCGGACTGGGACGATTACCGCCAGGCCATGGTGACCGACCGGCGGGTGCTGCTGACCCTGCCGATCCACCACCTCTACGGCATGCCCCCCGGCGTGCGCTGAGGCCCTATTTGGCTGAGACGGGCTGCGCCGGTCCGGGGATCACCGCTAGGCTCCGGGGTATGCCCGAGTCAGATTCCGCCGCCGACGAGAACAAGCGCAAGTTCCGCGAGGCGTTAGAGCGCAAGAACGCCAAGGCGGCCGGCGGATCCGACCACAAGGACGCCGGAGCCAAGCAGTCGCGGTCGCACGGACCGGTGGAGAGCCGTCGGGAGTTCCGCCGTAAGAGCGGTTAGTTACTGCACGGGGCACGCGTACTTGCGGGCCACGTCCATCAAGCGCTGATCGGCGCCCGGGCCGACGACCCCTTGGGCGGCGAGTTCCCACCCGATGAAGCCGGGAAGGCCGCCTTCGCACGCCTGGTGCGCGACGCGCCACGCGGTGTCGGGGTTCAGGTTGAACCCGTTGCGTTCCAGGCCCTGCATGTAGGTGTCGAACTCCGGGGTGCCCTGCTCGGGTATCGCGCCGGCCGCCGGCGCCAAGGCCACAGCGGTGACCGCTGCTGCGAAGAGAACCGCCACTGCCCGTCTCATGGTCTTTCTCCTAAGAGGTGCGTCCGCTGGATGCTGATTACACGCTCGCACACTCCACCGACACAGGCCACCGGAACGTTGCGGTCGCTGGGATGCTCATTGCCGCCGGTGGCCGACAGGCTTGGCCCTAGACTGAGCGCGTGCCCATGCTGCAGTTGGCCGGGGATCCGCAAGCCGATGCCCTGCTGAGCGCCGAACCGTTCGCGTTGCTCGTCGGGATGTTGCTGGACCAGCAGATCCCGATGGAAATCGCCTTCGCCGGCCCGAAGAAGATCGCCGACCGGATGGGCGGGCTCGACCCGAACGAGATCGCCGCGCGCGACCCCGAGGAGTTCGCCGCATTGTTCGCCGAAAAGCCTGCGGTGCATCGGTTCCCGGGTTCGATGGCGGCCCGGGTTCAGGCGCTGGCGAGGGCGGTGTGCGAGCAGTACGGGGGTGACACCGCCGCCCTGTGGACGGTCGGGGAACCCGACGGCGCCGAGGTGTTCAAACGCCTCAAGGCGCTGCCCGGCTACGGCGAGCAGAAGGCCCGGATCTTCCTGGCGCTGCTCGGCAAGCAGTACGGGGTGACCCCGTCGGGATGGCGGGAGGCCGCCGGGGCCTACGGTGAAGCGGGCACGCATCTGTCGATCGCCGATGTCGTGGATGCGGCGTCGTTACAGCAGGTACGGTCCACCAAGAAGGCCCAGAAATTGGCTGCGAAACAGGCCCGAGAGAGCAAGGGAAAGGCGGCGACGTGAAAACTCACCTGAACTGTCCGTGTGGCGAGGCCATCGTCGGCAAGGACGAAGACGATCTGGTCGACCTGACCCAGAAGCACCTTGCGGATGCGCATCCCGGCATGAGCTACGACCGGGACGCCATCCTCTTCATGGCCTACTGACGCTGTCCCTGCAATAGCAACGAGACCGACGTTTTGCAGAGGAAGTGCGAGAGCACTGATGCAAAACGTCGGTCTCGGCGTCGGAGGTTTGCCTACTGACGGCTCAGGGCACCACCGTCGAACCGATGGTGGGCAGGAAGTTGCACTGGTGGTCCTTGGTGCTGACCTGACCGAAGATCGTCGACATGATGCTGCCCGAGCCGGTGTCGACGATCGCGGTCAGCGTCGTCGGCCCTTCGGGGTTGATGTCGCTGCGCGGCTGCAGCGTTGCGCTGCCGGACTTTCCGGTGGTCAGATTCACCCACGTGACGTTCAGCGGTAGCTTCTGCGTCTCGGCCGGGCCGGGAGTGCCCACGGCGGTGAACACGTAGGCGGTCTGGCCGGCCTTGGGGCCCGGGGTGGGGATGGTAGCGGGGCCGGCCACCGACAGGGCGGTGGCGATGACGTTGCCGCCATCGGCGGAGCAGTTCTGGCCCAGCGACGGGTACATGAAGTCCTGGGTCGGCGGGGCGTCCGGGCCGAATCCGGCATTGGCGGTCGGCACCGCGTCGGCGCCGGGCGCCACCGACGCCGCGTCGGGCGCTGCCGCGAGGGCCTCCGGGGCGGCCGGAACGGCCTCGGCGGGCGCGGGCAGGGCTTCGGGGGCACTCGGCGCCGCCTGGGCGACCGGACCCACCGACTTGGCCGGGTCGACGCCGCTGGGCAGGTGGGCCACCATGCCGGGAGCCGAGCCGGCGGTCGGAACGTGCAGGGGCGACAGGGCCTCGGGCGGTGACTGCACGAACTGCGCAACCGAGTCGGCCACCTGCCGGGAGTCGGGGGTCGCGGCGGGGTTTCCGGCGAACGCGGCGGCCGCGGCCATCAGCAGGGAGGTCGCTCCGGCGGGGTCGGCGGCGGCCTGCTGAATCACCGGGCTCAGCTGCTCGATGGCCGGCAGTCCGGGGAATCCCGCGGCGGGCAACGGCAACGCCGGCATGGCCGGGTCGGCCAGGGCCACCCCGCTGACGGCGCCGAAGACCAGCACGGCCGACGATCCGGCGGCGACGGTGGCCTTGGCGGCGGCGCGCTGCATGGTCAACTGCGGCGTGCGGAACAGCGTCTTCAGGCGCGACATGACTTCCCCAATCATCGGCGGTGGCGTCCTGGAAAACGAAGCTAGCCTGTTACTGGTGAGGCTCAAGTGACACGTGTGTGATTTATAGAACCGTTACGGACCCGAACCTCGACGGTGACCGATCGGCCGTTCGCTAAAGTCGTGCCGGTAGACACCACCCTCGACACCCCGGTTGCGCCCTCGCGCACGTCCCGCCTGATCGCGTGGGCCCCGCTGCTGCTGACCGCCAGCGTCGCGGCGCGCCTGGCCTTGACCTACCTGACCCCCCGCGGCGCCAACTTCGTCGACCTGCACGTCTACATCAGCGGCGCGGCCGCGCTGGCCCGGCCCGGCGGTCTCTACGACTACGTCTACGCCGACCAGACGCCCGACTTCCCGCTGCCCTTCACCTACCCGCCGTTCGCGGCGGTGGTGTTCTACCCGCTGCACTTCCTGCCGTTCGGCCTGGTCGCCTTCCTATGGCAGATCGGGACGGTGGCCGCACTCTACGGCGTGGTGCGGCTCTGTCAGCGCCTGCTGGGAGCCTCGCTGAACCGCGGGGTCGATGCGCCGGTCCCAGCTTCGGCTCTCCTGCGTCGAGCCTCGCTGAACCGTCGGGACCGGCGGGTCGCGATGCTGTGGACGGCGGTGGGGATCTGGATCGAACCGCTGCGCAGCACCTTCGACTACGGCCAGATCAACGTGATCCTCGTGCTGGCGGTGCTCGCCGCGGTCAACAGCCGACGATGGTGGGTCTCCGGGCTTTTGGTGGGCCTGGCCGCCGGAGTGAAACTCACCCCCGCGATCGCCGGGGTGTACCTGGCCGGGGCGCGGCGGTGGGCGGCGGCGGTGTGCTCGGCGGTCGTGTTCGCCGGCACCATCGCGGTCTCGGTGTGGGTCACCGGGGATCAGGCCCGCCGCTACTTCACCGAGCTGCTCGGCGACGCCCACCGGGTGGGCCCCATCGGCACGTCCTTCAACCAGTCGTGGCGGGGCGGGATCTCGCGCATCCTCGGCCACGACGCGGGCTACAGCACGCCGGTGCTGGTCGCGATCGGCGTCACCGCGGTGCTGGCGGTGCTGGCCTGGCGGGCGCTCAACAGCGGACCGTCCGGACCCGATCCGCTCGGGTCGCTGCTGGTGGTCGAGCTGTTCGGGCTGTTGGCGTCCCCGATCTCCTGGACGCATCACTGGGTCTGGCTGGTGCCGCTGATGATCTGGCTGCTGCACGGGCCCCGCGCCGGTCTTCCGGGCGCCCGCACACTGGGCTGGCTGTGGCTGGCGCTGACCCTGATCGGGGTGCCCTGGCTGCTGAGCTTCTTCCAGCCGACGATCTGGCAGGACGGCCGGCCGTGGTACCTGGCCTGGGCCGGTCTGGTCTACATCGTCGGCGCGCTGGTGACCCTGGCCTGGATGGCGGCCTCGCGGGTCAGGTCTGCAGAATCCGGTTGATCTCACCGGCCATCGCCACGTCCTTGTCGGTGATCCCGCCGGCCGAGTGAGTCACCAGGACGAAAGTCACCGTGCGCCATCGTATGTCGATGTCGGGGTGGTGATCGGCCGCCTCGGCGCGCTGCGCGACCCGGCGCACCGCCTCGATGCCGGCGGGGAACGAGCCGAATTTCACCGTGCGACGCAACGCGCCGTCGGTGTGCTCCCAGCCCGGCAGGCCGGGCAGTGCCTCGTTTATCTGGTCATCGGTCAACAACGCCATACCTGACCGTAGGACGGTATAGCCTCACACGCCATGACCTCCCAGATCGTCGTCGCCGGAGCCGTTGTCGCGCCGTCGCCCGCGGGGCCCGCGGTGCTGATCGCGCAGCGTCGCCGCCCGCCGGAGCTGGCCGGTCGCTGGGAGCTGCCGGGCGGCAAAGTCATGCCCGGCGAGAGCGAACCGGCCGCCTTGGCGCGCGAGCTCGGCGAGGAGCTGGGCCTGGATCCCGGGGCGATCACGGTGGGCGAGCGCCTGGGCGCGGACGTGGTGCTGGGCCCGGACATGACCTTGCGCGCCTACCTCGTGCGGGTCACCGCCGGTGAGCCGCAGGCCCATGACCATCAGGCCCTGCGCTGGGTGACGGCTGTGCAGCTGCTCGACGTTGACTGGGTACCGGCCGATCGGGCTTGGCTGCCCGAGCTGGCTCAGGCACTCTGGTGAAAACGCTCGGTTAATTCTTGCCCTGCAAAAGGGTCGTTGAGCGATATATCCCGCTACGCTGGTGTTTCGGGCCTGAAATGGTGTGCGGCGGCTCCGGACTGCACATGACCCGTCGGAGCGCGGCTACCCGCTAAGGAGATCCCGATGACACGTGCAGCGCGGCCGCCCACCGCGCACATCGGTGGGCCGTTCGAGCAGCTGCTCGAACGCAGCGGCCGGTTCTTCACCCCCGGCCAGGTCTCGCCGGATGGGCGCACCGTCACTCGCCGGGGTGGGCGGTCGGCCGACATCTTCTACCGGGACCGCTGGAGCCACGACAAGGTGGTGCGCTCCACCCACGGGGTCAACTGCACCGGCTCGTGCTCGTGGAAGATCTACGTCAAGGACGGCATCATCACCTGGGAGAACCAGGCCACCGACTATCCCTCGGTGGGCCCGGACCGCCCCGAATACGAGCCCCGTGGCTGCCCGCGCGGCGCCTCGTTCTCCTGGTACTCCTACTCGCCGACCCGGGTCCGCTACCCCTACGCCCGCGGCGTGCTGGTGGAGATGTTCCGTGAGGCCAGGGCTCGCCTGGGCGATCCGGTGGCGGCCTGGGCGGACATCCAGGCCGATCCCCAGCGCCGGCGCACCTACCAGCAGGCGCGCGGCATGGGCGGGCTGGTTCGCGTGAGCTGGGCCGAGGCCACCGAGATGGTCGCCGCGGCCCACGTGCACACCATCAAAGCCCATGGGCCGGACCGGATCGCGGGTTTCTCGCCCATTCCGGCGATGTCGATGGTGTCCTATGCCGCCGGGTCGCGCTTCATCCAGCTGCTCGGCGGGGTGATGACGTCGTTCTACGACTGGTACGCCGACCTGCCGGTCGCCTCACCGCAGGTCTTCGGCGACCAGACCGACGTCCCGGAGTCCGGGG
>NZ_JRMK01000087.1:0-19096 GCF_000972925.1 Mycobacterium sp. UM_Kg1
GAGGAAACCCGAGCCACCCAGGGTCTGCAGGCTCTCGGTGAGCTTGGCGTAGGCCTGCTCGGAGCCGACACCCTTGACGACCGGCAGCATCAGGTCGTTGATCCGGACCGCGAGATCGGCGTCCACCCCGTGCAGCGCCTTGGCGACCGGGGCGTCCTGGAAGGTCGCGGTGTACATGTAGAGCGCCCGCAGGCCCTCGGCGTAGGCCTTCTGGGTCATCAGGGACCGACGGACGTCCGGGTGGTGGGTGATGGTCACCCGCGGCGCGGTCTTGTCGGTCATCTGGGTCAGGTCGGCGCCCTGCACGCGTTCCTTGGCGTACTCCAGCGCGTTGAGGTAGCCGGTGGACAGGGTGGCGATGGCCTTGGTGCCCACCATCATGCGGGCCTGCTCGATGACCTCGAACATCTGCGCAATGCCGTTGTGCACCTCGCCGACCAGCCAGCCCTTGGCCGGCACCCCGTGCTGACCGAAGGTCAGCTCGCAGGTGGCCGAGACCTTCAGGCCCATCTTGTGCTCGACGTTGGTGACGAACGCCCCGTTGCGCTCACCGAGTTCGCCGGTTTCGAAGTCGAACAAGAACTTCGGCACGAAGAACAACGAGAGGCCCTTGGTGCCCGGCTTGGCGCCCTCGGGGCGGGCCAGCACCAGGTGGAAGATGTTCTCGAACAGGTCGTCGGAGTCAGCCGAGGTGATGAATCGCTTCACGCCCTCGATGTGCCAGGAGCCGTCGGGCTGCTGCACGGCCTTGGTGCGGCCGGCGCCCACGTCCGAGCCGGCGTCCGGCTCGGTGAGCACCATGGTCGAACCCCAGCCGCGTTCTGCGGCGAGGACGGCCCACTTCTTCTGCTCCTCGGTGGCGATGTTGTAGAAGATGTTGGCGAAGCCGGCACCGCCGCCGTACATCCACACCGCCGGGTTGGCGCCCAGGATGTGCTCCTGCAGGGCCCACATCAGCGCTTTGGGCATCGGGATGCCGCCCAGCTCTTCGATGACACCGACCCGGTCCCAGCCGCCTTCCAGATTGGCGCGCACCGACTTCTTGAACGATTCGGGCAAGGTGACCGAATGGGTCTCCGGGTTGAACACCGGGGGGTTGCGGTCACCGTCGACGAACGACGCGGCAATCGGCCCCTCGGCCAGACGAACCATCTCGCCGAGCATCTCCTGAGCGGTGTCGATGTCCAGGTCGGCGTAGTCGCCCTCGCCGAAGACCTGGTCCAGACCGAATACCTCGAAGAGGTTGAAGACCTGGTCACGGACATTGCTCTTGTAGTGGCTCACTCTTCCTCCTCATGGAATGCCACCTGTGGTTGGGTACTCATGGCTTAAGTTACCCACCAGTAACGTAACCTGAAATATACTCGCCGGTAGCCATAGTGCAAGCTGATGTGAGCTACGTCCTTTTTCCCGATAACCAACCGGTTGGTCTCCCTGTCGCACGGGGGCCGCAGACGGCCGATCGGCCCAGGCCAGCCGCCGGCGGGTAGGGTTCTCAGCGACCAGATCACACCAGACGAGGCGAATGGTTTTTCCCGGTGAATTCTCACGTGAGCTCCGCGAGCAGACTGACCCCCCTGACGCCGGCATCGCTGCGGGAGGCCTTCGGGCATTTCCCCACCGGCGTGGTGGCGGTGGCCGCCGAGGTCGACGGCGTTCGGGTCGGCCTGGCGGCCAGTACCTTCGTGCCGGTCTCCCTGGAGCCGCCCCTGGTGTCCTTCTGTGTGCAGAACACCTCGTCGACCTGGCCGAAACTCAAGGACGCGCCCCGGTTGGGGATCAGTGTGCTCGGTGAGGCGCACGACGTGGCGGCGCGGACCCTGGCGGCCAAGACGGGCGACCGGTTCGCCGGGCTCGAGACGGTGACCAGCGAAGGAGCGGTGTTCATCAAGGGCACCGGGGTCTGGCTGGGCAGCGCGATCGAGCAGCTGGTTCCGGCAGGGGATCACACCATCGTGGTGCTGCGGGTCTGCGAACTGACCGTAGACCCCGAGATCGCGCCGATCGTGTTTCACCGCAGCGGTTTCCGCCGACTCGGTAGCTGAAGCCGGGCCGCCGCCCCCGCGCCGGGGGTGCGACAACCGCCGCCGGTGTGCTGCTATGGGCTGATGGCGCCACTCACCAGCGACCCACTACAGCTGCGAATCACCGCCGAGACGCTGGTGGCCGAGGCGGCGGCCTTCGTCCGGCGCCGACGCGCCGAGGTGTTCGGTGCGCACGGAGTCGACCCCGCCGCCGGGATCGTCCAGACGAAAAGCAGCCCGACCGATCCGGTGACCGTGGTCGATACCGAGACCGAAAGTCTGATCCGTGACCGACTGACCCGATTGCGGCCCGGCGATCCGGTGCTCGGCGAGGAGGGCGGAGGTCCGGGTCGCCACGAGCCGGGCCTCGTCACCTGGGTGGTCGACCCGATCGACGGCACCGTGAACTTCATGTACGACATCCCGGCCTACGCGGTTTCGGTGGCGGCACAGATCGGCGGAGTCTCGGTGGCCGGCGCGGTTGCCGACGTGGCCGGCGGCCGGCTCTATTCGGCCGGTGCCGGATTGGGCGCGCAGGTCGCCGATTCGCAGGGCATCGCCCCGCTGCGTTGCACCGATGTCGGCGAGCTGTCGCTGGCCCTGCTGGGCACCGGCTTCGGCTATTCGCCCCGGCGCCGGGCCGCGCAGGCGGCGTTGCTGGCGCGGTTGCTGCCGACGGTGCGCGACGTCCGCCGGATCGGGTCGGCCGCACTGGATCTGTGCATGGTCGCCGCCGGAAGGCTAGACGCCTACTACGAGCACGGGATCAAGCCATGGGACTACGCCGCGGGTGCGCTGATCGCGGTCGAAGCGGGCGCACGGGTGGTGCTGCCCGGCCCGGCGATCGACGCAGGAGACGTGATCGTCGCGGCAGCGCCGGGTGTAGCCGATGCGCTCATCGCGTCGCTCCGGGATGCGGGCGGCTGGGAGCCGATTCCCGAGTAATCGGTGCGCAGGCGCCCTGTGCGTCAGTCGGACTTGCGGCGGAAGATCTTTCGGCCGAGCCAGACCACCGGGTCGTAGCGGTTGCCCGCCACCCGTTCCTTCATCGGGATGATGGCGTTGTCGGTGATCGTGATGTGCTCCGGGCAGACCTCGGTGCAGCACTTGGTGATGTTGCACAGTCCCAGGCCGGCGTCGTCCTGGGCGAAGTCACGCCGGTCGGCGGCGTCCAGCGGGTGCATGTCCAACTCGGCGAGCCGGATGAACATCCGCGGCCCGGAGAACCGCTCCTTGTTCTCCTCGTGGTCCCGGATGACGTGGCAGACGTTCTGGCACAGGAAGCATTCGATGCACTTGCGGAACTCCTGGGAGCGCTCCACATCCATCTGCTGCATCCGGTACTCGCCGGGCTTGAGGTCCGCGGGCGGCTTGAAAGCCGGCATCTCGCGGGCCTTCCGGTAGTTGAAAGAGACGTCGGTGACCAGGTCGCGGATCACGGGGAAGGTCCGTACCGGGGTCACCGTGATCGTCTCAGCCGGGTCGAACACCGACATCCGCGTCATGCACAGCAGCCGCGGCAGGCCATTGATCTCCGCCGAACACGATCCGCATTTGCCGGCCTTGCAGTTCCAGCGGACCGCCAGGTCCGGGGCCTGGGTCGCCTGCAGGCGGTGGATGACGTCGAGGACGACCTCGCCCTCGTTGACCTCGACCTCGAAGTCGTGCAGACCACCGCCGTCGAGGCCACCGCGCCAGACTCGCAACTGGGCGTTGTATGTCATTACGCTCTCCGTCCCGGATGTTGCGCCAGCTCTTGGTCGGTGTAGTACTTCTCCAACTCGGCGATCTCGAACAGCTCGAGCAAGTCCTCGCGCATCCCGACCTGGGGTTCCGGAGTGATCGTGATGTCGGGGACCGCGCTGGCGTCCGAGACCCGGCAGACCAGCAGGGTCTTACGCCAGTCCGGGTCCATCCCCGGGTGGTCGTCGCGGGTGTGCCCACCCCGGCTCTCGGTGCGCTGCAGCGCGGCCTTGGCCACGCATTCGCTGACCAGCAGCATGTTGCGCAGGTCGATGGCCAGGTGCCAGCCCGGGTTGTAGTGCCGTCCGCCCTCGACGGTGACAGCGGCGAACCGCGCTTTGAACTGCTCGAGGCGCACCAGGGCCTGCTCCAGCTCGCCGGCGTTACGGATGATGCCGACCAGGTCGTTCATCGCCTGCTGCAGTTCGGACTGCAGCGTGTACGGGTTCTCCGGCGTGACGTCGCCGGAGGGGCCGTCGAACGGCGCGAGCGCCAGCTGGGCTGCGGCGTTCAGCGTCGCCGGTGTCACCGTCGGCCTGGTCTCCAGGCTCCGCACGTATTCGGCGGCGCCCAGACCGGCGCGGCGGCCGAACACCAGCAGGTCCGACAGGGAGTTGCCGCCCAGCCGGTTGGAGCCGTGCATCCCACCAGAGCACTCGCCGGCGGCGAACAGGCCGGGAACCACCGACGCAGCGGTGTCGGGGTCGACCTCGATCCCGCCCATCACGTAGTGGCAGGTCGGCCCGACTTCCATTGCGTCCTTGGTGATGTCGACCTCAGCGAGCTGCATGAACTGGTGGTACATCGAGGGCAGCCGGCGCTTGATCTCCTCCGGCGTCAGCCGGGAGGCGATGTCGAGGAACACCCCGCCGTGCGGCGATCCCCGCCCGGCCTTCACCTCGGAGTTGATGGCGCGGGCCACCTCGTCGCGGGGCAGCAGGTCAGGGGTGCGACGGGCCGAGTCGTTGTCCTTGAGCCACTGGTCGGCCTCTTGCTCGGTCTCGGCGTACTGGCCTTTGAACACCGGCGGGATGTAGTCGAACATGAACCGGGTGCCGTCGGAGTTCTTGAGCACCCCGCCGTCGCCGCGGACACCCTCGGTGACCAGGATTCCCTTCACGCTGGGGGGCCAGACCATGCCGGTCGGGTGGAACTGGACGAACTCCATGTTGATCAGGGTGGCACCGGCGCGCAGCGCCAGCGCGTGACCGTCGCCGGTGTACTCCCAGGAGTTGGAGGTCACCTTGAACGACTTTCCGATGCCGCCGGTGGCCAGGACGATCGCCGGCGCTTCGAACAACACGAAGTCGCCGCTTTCGCGCCAGTAGCCGAACGCACCCGCGATGGCACCGGTGGCCTCATCTTTGACCAGTTCGGTGATGGTGCACTCGTGGAAGATCTTGATCCGCGCCTCGTAATCACCGAACTCGGCGTAGTCGTCCTGTTGCAGCGAAACCACCTTCTGCTGCATGGTGCGGATCAACTCCAAGCCGGTGCGGTCACCGACGTGGGCCAAACGCGGGTAGGTGTGGCCGCCGAAGTTGCGCTGGTTGATCTTTCCGTCGGGCGTCCGGTCGAACAGCGCCCCGTAGGTCTCCAGCTCCCACACCCGCTCCGGGGCTTCCCGGGCGTGCAACTCCGCCATGCGCCAGTTGTTCAGGAACTTTCCGCCACGCATGGTGTCGCGGAAGTGCACCTGCCAGTTGTCCTTGGAGTTGACATTGCCCATCGATGCCGCGCAGCCGCCCTCGGCCATCACGGTGTGTGCCTTTCCGAACAGGGACTTACACACCACCGCAACGCTCAGGCCCTGCTCGCGCGCTTCGATAACCGCGCGCAGTCCAGCGCCGCCGGCACCGATCACGACCACGTCGTAGGAGTGCCGTTCGACTTCAACCATGAATCCTCACTCGTCTATGAGTTGACACTTCGAAAATGCCTGTCAGCCAATGAATCGCAGGTCGCTGATGGTGCCGCTGGCGACCAGCATGATGTAGAAGTCGGTCAGCATCAGCGTGCCCAGGGTGATCCAGGCGAACAGCTTGTGATGCACGTTGATCTTGCTGATCTGCGACCACATCCAGTACCGCACGGGGTTTTTGGAGAAATGCTTGAGCCGCCCACCGAACACGTGCCGGCAGGAGTGGCAGGACAGGGTGTAGGTCCACAGCATGGCGACGTTGCCGACCAAGATGAGGTTGCCCAGTCCGAATCCGAAGCCGTGCGGGCCGGTGTCGGAGTGGAATGCCCCGATCGCATCGTTGGTGTTGATGACCGAGATGACGGCGGCGATGTAGAAGAAGTAGCGGTGGCTGTTCTGGACGATCAGCGGAAACCGGGTCTCCCCGGTGTAGTGGGCGCGGGGCTCGGGAACCGCACATGACGTCGGCGACTGCCAGACGGTCCGGTAGTAGGCGCCGCGGTAGTAGTAGCAGGTCAGCCGGAAGAGCAACAGGAACGGCAGCGACATCGCCGCGTAGGGCAGCCACCACACATCGGGCAGGAATTGCGGCCAGAACTCACTGGCCTCAGGAGTGCAGCCCTTGCTCACGCACGGTGAATAGAACGGTGTCAGGTAGTGGTACTTCTCCACGAAGTAGTGGTTCTGCTGGAACCCGCGTGCCGTCGCATAAATGAGGAAGACGGCGAAGCCCAGGTCGATTCTCAGCGGCGACAGCCACCAGCGGTCGGTGCGCAGCGTTCGGTCGGCGATCCGGGCACGTGTCGCCGAGAAGACACCGGGGCCGGGACGGTACGCGGCGGGTGCGCTCATCTATGGGGGTTCCCTTCGGCTGAGTTCGTCGGAGGGCGCCCCTTAGCGACAAGCAGCACCCAGTGGGGGTTTCAGTACCTGCCCTGGCCGCCGACGCCTTCGTCGTCGACGTCACGCCAGAATTCGCTGTCGTATTCGGTGTCGGGGATCGTGATCTTCTCCTGGGCGCGCTCGGCGGCCCAGCGTTGCAGGTCGAGTTCCCCGGCGTCGGATTCCAGGAGCTGGACGTCGGTCAGGATGCGCTCGGCGTCCATCTCGATGCGGCGCATGCCGGGTATGTCGCCTAACCGGGTCTTGAGCCCCAGCACGCAGCGCCGCAGGTCACCGATCAGGGTGTGCAGTTCGGCGAGTTCGGTTGTGCTCGACACCAGGGCCTCCTCAGGTGGTACGGCTCACAGTACGTTCACCCGATGCTAATCACATCGGGAATCGAACGTGAGACAGATCACGTTAGTGGCGGGAGGGGCCCGATGCGCAAAACCCCCACACACCCATGGTGTGTGGGGGTTTTCGCCTGCCGAGGGGGTTCGGCGATCAGCGGGAGATGGCGATTCGCTGTGGTTGCGTGCCGGCGTAGACACCGGCCACCCGGACCGTCAGGACGCCCGCGTCGTACGACGCCGAGACGGCATCGCCGGTGACGTGCGCCGGTACCGCGAAGGAGCGGCGAAACGCGCCGTAGCGAACCTCGCGCAGGGTGCGGCCGGCTTGGGCGTCGGTGTCGGCGTGGTTGTCGCGGCGTTCGCCGTGCACCACCAGGCGGCCGCCGTCGAGCTCGACCGTCACGTCGTTGTCGACATCGATGCCGGGCAGCTCCAGGCGGACCACCGCGTCGTCGCCGTCCTTGGTGATCTCGGCAGCCGGGCGGAAGCCGCTCACCGGCGGCGTCCGCCAGTCGCTGGCGGTGGCCGGTCCGAAGAAGTCGCGGACCCAGCGGTCGGTGTCGAACGGGCGGTGCCACAGAGTCAGGGTGCTCATGGGGTCTCCATACCTTTCTTGGGGGCGGTTGCTTTACGTGCCGGTGGGTGCCGGTCCGTCACCCGTTTAGAACTTGAGTCGCCCGCGCTAAAGTTCCGCGTTCGCCGTCGGCGAACAGGGGCGGCGCCACGGAGTCCGCCGGGCCCCGAGTCGGGGGTGTGGGCACACCGTCACGCCGTTGTAACGTGTGGCGATATTCCAGAAATATCGGCTTCCTAACGTGTTACGCATGACCACTGTTGAGACCCCGCGTGACGTGAGGGACCTTGTCGTGGTTGGCCACGGAATGGTGGGTCACCGTTTGGTGGAGGCGCTGCGCAGCAGGTCGGCAGACCCGGCCTGGCGGGTCACGGTGCTCGCCGAGGAAGCCGACCCGGCGTACGACCGGGTCGGCTTGACCTCCTACACCGACGGCTGGGACCGCTCCCGGCTTGCGCTGCCGGGTAACGATTACGCCGGCGACGAGCACGTGAACTTGATGCTGAGCACCCGCGTCACGAAAGTCGACCTGGCTGCCAAATCGGTCCTCGCAGTCGATGGGCGGCGCTACGGCTATGACACCCTGGTGCTCGCCACCGGCTCGCGCGCCTTCGTCCCCCCGGTCCCGGGCCATGATCTGCCCGGGTGTCATGTCTACCGGACCCTCGACGACCTGGACGGAATCCGTGCGGACATCGAATGCATGCTGGAGGCGGGCAACACCCGGGCCGGAGTGGTGATCGGCGGCGGGTTGCTGGGGCTGGAAGCGGCGAACGCACTGCGCAGGTCCGGCATCGAGCCGCACATCGTCGAGATGGCCCCGCGGTTGATGCCGCAGCAACTCGACGACGCCGGCGGTGGGTTGTTGATCCGGATGATCGCGGATCTGGGCATCGCGGTACACGTCGGTGTGGGAACCGAGTCGATCCAACAGTTGACTCACCAGCACGGCGCCCCCACCCTCGCGGTGCGACTGGGTGACGGCACGGTGATCGAGGCCGGATTGGTGATCTTTGCCGCCGGCGTGCGGCCACGTGACGAACTGGCTCGTGAGGCCGGCCTGCAAATCGCCGAGCGGGGTGGCGTGTTGACCGATCTTACTTGCCGCACAAGCGATCCTGATGTGTACGCGATCGGCGAGGTGGCTGCCATCAAAGGGGTCTGCTACGGATTGGTCGGGCCCGGTTACAGCAGTGCCGAGGTGGTCGCCGACCGGCTTCTGGAAGGTGCCGCCGAATTCGGTGAGGCCGATATGTCCACCAAGCTCAAGCTGCTCGGTGTGGATGTGGCCAGCTTCGGCGACGCGATGGGAGCGACCGAGAACTCGCTGTCGGTCGTCGTCAACGACCCGGTAAAGCGGACCTACGCCAAACTGGTGCTCTCCGACGACGCGAAGACCCTGCTCGGCGGAATCCTGGTCGGCGACGCCTCGGCATACGGGGTGCTGCGTCCGATGGTCGGTGCCGAGTTACCCGGCGATCCCCTGGAGCTGATCGCCCCGGCCGGCCCGGGCGACGGGAAGACCGGCCTGGGAATTCGGGCACTTCCGGGCGCGGCGCAGATCTGCTCGTGCAACAACGTCAGCAAAGCGCAACTGTGCGAGGCGATCGCCGGTGGTTGTCACGATGTGCAGAGCTTGAAGGTCCACACGAAAGCGGGTACCTCGTGCGGGTCGTGCGTTCCGCTGCTCAAAGACTTGCTGATCGCCGAAGGAGTGGAGCAGTCCAAGGCGCTGTGCGAGCACTTCACCCAGTCGCGCGCCGAGCTCTTCGAGGTGGTCCAGGCCACCCGGATCCGCACCTTCTCCGAACTGCTGGGCCGCTTCGGCACGGGCCACGGGTGCGACATCTGCAAGCCGACCGTCGCGTCGATTCTGGCCTCCACCGGGTTCGAGCACATCCTCGAGGGCGAGCAGGCCGCTCTGCAGGACACCAACGACCACTTCCTGGCCAACATTCAGCGCAACGGCAGCTATTCGGTGGTTCCGCGGGTCCCCGGCGGGGAGATCAAACCAGAGCATCTGATCCTGATCGGCCAGATCGCCCAGGAATTCGGCCTCTACACCAAGATCACCGGCGGGCAGCGGATCGACATGTTCGGCGCCCGGGGCGATCAGCTGCCCAAGATCTGGCGCAAACTGGTCGATGCCGGCATGGAATCCGGCCAGGCGTACGGCAAGGCACTGCGGACCGTGAAAAGTTGCGTCGGCAGCGATTGGTGCCGCTACGGGCAACAGGATTCGGTGAAGCTGGCCATCGACCTGGAGTTGCGCTACCGCGGGCTGCGTGCGCCGCACAAGATCAAGATGGGGGTGTCGGGCTGTGCGCGGGAGTGCGCCGAGGCGCGCGCCAAGGATGTCGGTGTGATCGCCACCGAAATCGGCTGGAACCTCTACGTCGGCGGCAACGGCGGCATGTCGCCCAAGCACGCCCAGCTGCTCGCCGCCGAACTCGACACCGAGACGGTCTTCCGCTACATCGACCGGTTCCTGATGTTCTACATCCGCACTGCCGATCGGTTGCAACGCACCGCGCCGTGGATCGAGTCGATGGAAGGCGGGCTCGACCACGTCCGCGAGGTTGTCTGTGACGACTCCCTGGGGCTGGCCCAGGAGTTCGAAGCGGAGATGGCCCGTCACGTCGAGAACTACACCGACGAATGGAAGGGCGTACTCGACGATCCGGAGAAGCTGGCGCGGTTCGTCTCGTTCGTCAACGCCCCCGAAGCCGAAGATCCGACTGTCGCATTCGCCGAGCGCGACGGCCGCAAAGTCCCGCTTCCGGTACCGGCATTGCGCTCGGCTAAGGAGGAATCACGATGACAGACAACAACATCGCGTCATGGACCACGGCCTGCCGCTACGACAGCCTGATTCCCGGCCTTGGAGTGGGAGTGTTGCTCGACAACGGCGCGCAGGCGGCGCTGTTCCGGCTTGACGACGGCTCGGTCCGCGCGGTCTGCAATATCGACCCGTTCTCCCGGGCGGCGGTGCTGTCGCGGGGGATCGTCGGTGACCGCGGCGGTCGGCTCTCGGTCATCTCACCGTTGCAGAAGCAGGCTTTCGCCTTGGACGACGGCAGCTGCCTGGAGGACCCGGGCATGTCGGTTCGGGTGTACCCGACGCGGATCACCGCGGACGGCTATGTGCAGATCGGTCTGACCGCCCCGAGGCGGGCGGCCGCCTAACCGGCCTCGAGGTCTAGGTGGTCTACCGCGAGCCGGTAACCCCGTTTGACTACTGTGGCGACAATGTGTTTGTCGCCTAAGGCGTTTCGCAGTCGCAGGATGGCGGTCTCCACCGCATGGGTGTTGGTGCCGTGCCCCGGAAGCGTCTTCAGCAGCGTCTCGCGGGAGACGACTCGGCCGGGTTGGTGCGACAGTGCTCGCAGGGTTGCCATACATGACGGCGACAGCACCTTGGGCACACCGTCCACCGTGACGCCGTTGCCCCGGACCTCGATGCGATGGCCGGCGGCACGAACGGTGTGGGTACGCAGTCGCGGCAGTTCCTCGGCGATGTGATGAGCCAACGCCGCCAGCCGCATCACCTTCGGTGAAGACGTCGGCACGTCCAGCAGCGTGAGCGGCCGAGCCGTCAACGGCCCGACGCACATCGCGTGAACATCGGACCGCAACGCCTGCAGCAGCTCATCGGAGATGCCGAGATCGGCGGCCCGCGTCAGCGTGGCCAGCACGGCTGCGGCCGAGGTGAAGCTGACGGCGTCGAACTGCCGATGGGCGATCGCAGTGGTGAGCTGATCGAACTCGCCGCCGCGCGCCGCAGGCCGCCACCGATAGACCGGTATGGGTATCACCTCGGCGCCCGCGCTGCGAAGCTGCGTCAGCAACTCGGGCGCCGGATCCCAGTCGCCGGTGGTTCCGTGCAGCTGCACGGCGACGCGCGAACCGGCGATATCGGACTTCAGATAATCGAACATCGCGGCTGACGACTCGGCGCCGTTGGACCACTTCTCCGGCAGCCCCAGGTTGCGCAGCGCGCCGACCGCCTTCGGGCCACGGGCCACGATCCGGCCGGCGGTCACGGCTGCGATCAGCTTCTCGGCGAGGCCCCACCGCTCGGCGGCGGAGATCCAGCCGCGGAAGCCCACAGCAGTCGTCACCACCAAGACGTCGGGTGGTGCCAGGATCAACGATTCGGTACGCGCGCGTAGCGCGGCATCGTCGGTCAAGTCGATCATCGTGATGGCCGGTGCGGCGCATACCGTGGCGCCGTGGCGCCGCAGCATTGTGCACAGCTCGTCGGCACGGCGCGCGGAGGTGACCGCGACCCGGTAACCGCTCAGTGAGGCCGACACGTTACGCCGGTGCCAGAGCAGCCCGGGCCGGTTGCGGCGCGAAGTCAGACCGGCGTACATATCTGCGCCAGGTCAGCGCCGCGGCACCGACGTATCCCACCAGGAAGATCCAGAATGCGGTCGTGGCCGAAACCGATCCGTTGCCGATTCCGGAGACGATGAACAGCGCTACGAAGCCGAGGAAGACTTGTCCGGCGGTGAAGCCGTATACCGACTCCGGCATGCACAGCACCATCACCGACCAGATGGACCAGATCGAGAAGCCGGCGTGTTCGGCGACAGTCGACCACACCAGGTTGCGCCGTGCGATCTTGTCGTTACCGGCTGCCCATGCCGCGCCGTCCTCAGGATTCCACTGAGTGATCACGTGCGAGCGAGCCATGTGGTCACCGTAGAAATCTTTCGTTACCGCCATGCTGCACGAAGTGACCCGCCCGTGAACTTCTGCTCACCGTCCTATGAGGGGAATATCAGCTTCCGTCGCGGCCCGGGCGGCGCGGGGCGACGTGATCGCTCGGCCGGCCGGTTCAGGCCACCGGTGTCCGGGACGCGGCGGTGACGAATCGGTCGGCGACCAATCCGACGATCCCGGGGTGCGCTCCCAGGGGCGCGGTGACCAGATCCGCGCCAGCGTCATGCAGGCCACGCTGGAACCGGCCGTCGGCCATCAGGTACGACGCGATCACCACTCGTGCGGTACGCCGGCGACGCAGGGCGCCAACCGCGTCGGGCACACCGGGGCGGCCGGTGGCGGCGAACGCCGTGGCGACCGGCGAGCCGAGCAGGCCGCTGAGCATCTTCGCGGCGGTGTACAGATCACCCCGGGCACGCGGGTCCGCTGACCCGGCCGCGGCCACAACGACCGAGTCGCCAGGGCGCCAGCCTGATTCGGCCAGTCGGGCGGCGACCACCGCGGCGACGCGCGGGTCGGGTCCCAATGCTGGTGTCATCGTCACATCCGGGTGCCCGCTGGTCAGGATCTGGGTGGGCACGTCGACCCCGACGTGGTAGCCGCGGGACAGAAAGGCGGGCACCAGGACGGCTGGGCAACCGGTGTCGGCCTCGGCGGCAAGGACTTCCGCCGGGCTGGGTCCCAGGACGTCGACGAACGCCACTTTGACCGGTTGCCCCAACACGGCGCCGACCCGTTGCGCGAGCTCGCCGATCATGGCGATTCCCCCGGGCCGGCGGGTGCCGTGCGCAACCAGCACGGGGATCATGCCACCCCCTGCTCGCGGTCGACCGCCAGCCGGTACCCGCGCTTGATCACCGTGGCCACGATCTGGCTGTCGCCCAGCGCAGCCCGCAGCCGCAATACGGCCGACTCCACGGCGTGCATGTTGGTGCCCCGCCCCGGGAGTGCCCGTAACAGGGTCTCCCGGTCCACCACGTTGCCCGGGCGGTGGGCCAACACACGCAACGCGGCCAGACCGGCAGGAGAGACCGGCCGGACGATTCCGTCCACCAGGACCCGGTCCTCTTCGATCTCGATGCGGTGACCGGCGGCATATACGGCGATACCCATGTATGAGGTGTAGACCCGATCCATTGCCGCTGTGTTACCGGCCGATTTCGGAACGGTTGCCCCACTGACCAGTACTTTTGATCATGCAGAGATCTTCTCGGTGCCCACCGGGGCGCGGGAGATTCGTGAGTTCGGGGTGCGCGGCGGACGCCGGACGTACCGGACCCAGGTTAGGCCCGCGGCAAGGCAATACGACACCAGGAAGACCCAGAACGCCGGTGTCTCGGTCCCGGTGCTCGCGTAGGCCTGTCGCAAGGTCAGGTTGATGGCGACGCCACCGAGTGCGCCGACAGCGGTGGCGAACCCGATCAGTGCGCCCGAGTGCGAGCGTGCCCAGTGCCGGCGGTCGGATTCGCTGCCCGCCAGGGAGCGACTGCGCGCCTCGAAGATCGACGGGATCATCTTCAGCACTGACCCATTGCCCATGCCGGCCAGGATGAACAGCACCATGAACGCGGCGGTGTAGGCCACGATCGTCGAGGTGGTGGCGCGGCTGTCGTGGTCGTCGGCGGTGCTGGTCGCCACCAGGACCGCCGAGGCCAGGACCATGCCGGCGAACACCACCAGGGTCACGCGCCCACCGCCCCGCCGGTCAGCCACCCGACCGCCGTAGATGCGGGCCAGGGCGCCTAACAGCGGGCCCAGGAAGGCGATTCGCGCGGCGTAAAGCGCAGCCTGGGCGGGGCTGTGGCCGGCCTTCTCGAAGGTGACGTGCAATACCTGGGCGAACGCGAACGCGAAGCCGATGAACGATCCGAATGCGGCGCAGTACAGCGCCGAGACGACCCAACTGTCCGGGACGGACAGGATCGACCGGATACTGCCGACCTCTTCCCTGCCGTGATCGAGATTGTCCATCCACAGCGCTGCGCAGGTGCCGATCACGGCCAACAGGACCAGATACACCGAGCAGACCAGCTCCGGCCTGGTGTTACCGAAGGTGGCCAGGACCAGCAGCCCGACCAGCTGGATGGCCGCCACCCCGAGGTTGCCGATGCCGCCGCACAGGCCGAGGGCGACCCCCTTGAGTCGCTGCGGATAGAAGGCGTCCACATTGGCCAGCGACGCCGCATAATTGCCGCCGCCCAGGCCGGTCAAAGCCGCGCAGGCCACGTACATCCACAACGGTTGACCGGGATGAATGAGCAGCGCCAGGGTGCCGAGGGTCGGAATCAGCAAGACCAGCGAGGACGCCACCGCCCAGTTCCGGCCGCCGAACTTCGCGGTGGCCTGAACATACGGGATGCGGACGCAGCCGCCGATCAGCGTGGCGACCGCGGCCAGCAGCAACTTGTCGGCGGGCTTGATGCCATAGACCGACTCGGGCATGAACAGCACCACCACCGACCACAGCGACCAGATGGAGAATGCGACATGCGTGGTGGCCGTGGACCAGATCAGGTTGCGGCGCGCGACGGCGGCGTTGCCGGCTTCCCAGGCCGCGCAGTCCTCCGGATCAAAATTGCTGATGTGGCCGTGCGCCATGCGATCTCCTCGGGCTCAGGGCCACCGCTCCGCGGAGTATCTCGCATCACGATGGACAGTCTGCGAAGCTACCGATCCGATCTGGCAAGTGACGCAGCGGAACCTGAAAATGCGGTGGGCCAGCCCGGAAACGAGTGGGGTAGGTCACGTATTAGCCGACCGCGCAGCGCATTTCACGCGCATTTCACCTGGTGGATTGGATCCGAACCGAACCCTTGTGTTGGGTTGGAACGTGCTGTCAGCTGACTGGAAACCAGGCGTTGATCGACTTGGCGAGTTGCAGGTACAGCGGAATGCCGAT
Source organism: Mycobacterium sp. UM_Kg1 (assembly GCF_000972925.1). Taxonomy (NCBI): domain Bacteria; kingdom Bacillati; phylum Actinomycetota; class Actinomycetes; order Mycobacteriales; family Mycobacteriaceae; genus Mycobacterium; species Mycobacterium sp. UM_Kg1. Next base: position 15,125 of record NZ_JRMK01000087.1, read on the forward strand.
GGTCACGTTGTAGGAGAACGTCAAGCCCAGCGACGCGGCCAGGGGAAGCGTCGGGCTGGCCTCGGGGATTGCCATGCGCTGCACCGCCGGAACCGCGATGTAGGACGCCGCTCCGCACAGCACCGCGAACAACACATAGCTACCGGCCTCGAAATGGGTTCCGGTGACTTGTGAGTAGGTGTGGATGATGAGAATGCCGCCCAGCGCAAAGATATTGGGGGCAAGCAGACCGAAGGCGATCAGTCCGCGCCCGGCGGTTCGTAGATCTTTGAGCTTGCGCGACGCCGTCATACCCATCTCGAGCAGGAAGATGCACAGGATTCCCTGGAACGCGGCGACGAAGACGTGGTCGCCGTCGGCGATGACCGAGGCCCCCTGCAGGCGGCTGACAAGGCCGATGAGGATGCCGCCGAACAGCAGGTAGAGCCCCGGGTTGAGCAGCACCTCGCGCAGCAGCGCCGCATGAGGCGGCGGCGAAGGGGCCGGCGCGGTCCCGTGCGGCGGGGCGCACTCGTGATCTTGGGCGGGATGGCTCGCGGAGTCTGATCCGTGCCGCATTGCGGTGTGCGCGTCGCCCACGGCGGCGGCGACCAGATGACGGCTGGCCTTCGGGTTGTAGCCGGGCTCGTCGGCCATGGTGCCCTTCGCATCCATCCCGCGGGCGCGCAGTCGGGCCACCAGGACCAATGCCACGATGCAGCCCGGGATCTCCATGACGGCCAGCATCACCGGCATGAACGCGTCGACCGCGATGTCCAGCGTGACCAGTACGCCCAGGCAGGTGGCGAAGGTGCCGGCTGAGTCCGACCCGTAGTACCCGGCCACGGTGGCCCGATCGATACGGCGCATCTTGGTCATCCGGGAGAGCAGCCAGTAGGCGGCGAGCCCGATCAGCAGATTGGTCACGAAGCCCAGCGCGATGAAGCCCAGGACGCCCCCGATGCTCGATGCGTCGATGGTCGCCAGCTCTTCGCCGCCGCGCCAACCGATGGCCAGCAGCAAATACAACGTCAGGCCTTGGTAGAGCACATAGGGGAACTCGAACTTGATCCTCAGCAGTGGGATGAGGAACCCCATGTAGAAGAAAAGCAGCAGCGGTCTGAACAAGTTGTGGGTGAAGTTGTGCCAGAACTCGTACAGCATGCGGGTGTCTTTCCGAGAATGGGGCCGCTCCGGCCGGGGCTGCCGTGACCGTCAAACCATAGGGCGAGATCTGGCCCGCGTCGTCTCCAAGCCGGGCTCCGGCGGGGATTGGCAGGCAAGTGGCAGAAAGCGGCGCCTCGGCACGCCGGCGCTCGTGGAGTTCGCGCCGGCTGCGGCGGGGCGTGGCTCTGCCCGATCTGCGCAAATGCACAGCTCACAGCGCTGTGAAGTGATCAGGGTAGGTACGCCGGCGCAGCCCTGAGGATCGGGGGACGGCCGCGGAGGGGAGAATGACGCGCAGCTAAGTTAACGCTCAAACTGGGTAGTTCCTCCGCGCCACGGGTAGTTCTTAGGTTTCCGGCGAGGCTTGGGCGGGCCGTATCGGCCTGCCGTCCCGTTTTCGCCGGGTCCACCCGACGTCAACCTTCCGTTAACCTCGCGGCTACCAGAGCTTGCCGTCGCGCCAGTCGCACGCCAGCTCCGCCGTCGGGTCGGCGGCATCCATTTCGGGTCCGACCGGCATGACGAACACGGTGCCGTCCGCTTCGGGGGTGCGCCGGGTGCCGGTGGGGGACAGCGTGGCCGTCGGTCCGTGCCACAGCAACCATCCGCGCGCGGTGTAGAGCCGCCGGCTGAAGCCCGGCGAACTGAGGGCTCCGAGTTCGAAGGCGCCGCGGATCACCTGCTCGCATGCGGCCAGCACCGCGGTCCCCAGGCCCTTGCCCTGGTGGTCCGGGTGAACGGTGACGGCTTCGACGTAGCCGCATCGCAGAGATCTACCGCGATAGAGCAACTGTCGCCGAATCACCGACCCGTGGGCGATCAGGACGCCGTGGTGCCAGATCAGGGCGTGCATGCCACCGAGCGCGTGCTGCCAGTCGGCATCCGAGAGTGCGCCTCCGGAGGCCTCGGCGACCAGCCGATGGGCACCGAGGCGCGTCGCGGGATCCAGATCGCTGGTGTGGATCAGGCGTGCGGTGTGTACCTGGCCGGGCACCTGTCAGGCCGTGCGCGAAGCGAGATGCTGACGGGGCCGCGACCATTGCATCCGCACCGTTTGGCCGGGTCTGACCTGGGCCAGCGTGTCCACATCCTCATCGACCACGACCCCGACCACCGGGTAGGCGCCGGTCACCGGGTGGTCGGGCCCCAGGATGATCGGAAAGCCGTTCGGGAGGATCTGAATCGCACCCCGGGTCGCGCCTTCTGCAGGCAATTGCCTACCCGGCCAACGGTATTCCAGCGGCATCCCCACCAGTCGCATGCCGACCCGGTCGCTACGGTTGCTCACCAGCCAGTTGGTGCGCACCATGATGTCGGGGTCGACGAACCAGTCGTCGCGCGGACCCGGGGCCACCCGTAACTCGACCACATCACGTGCAATGCCGGCCACCGGCGCTTGGTCGATCTCGGGGAAGTGGCCGGTCCGTTCCCCGATCGCCAGTACATCGCCGTCGTGCAGCGGCGCCGGGCCGATCTCGCTCATCACGTCATAACTGCGCGAACCCAGCACCGGGGTGACGGCGATGCCACCCCGCACCGCCAGGTAGCTGCGCAGCCCCGACTGCGGTGTGCCCAGCGAAACCACCTGACCGTCATGGACCCGCTGAATACTGTTGGATCCGAACGCGACTCCGTCAACTTCGGGGCCGGTGTCGGCGCCGGTCACCGCGATGTCGATGTCGCCGCCGCGGACTCGAGCGGAAAACCCGCCGAACGTCACTTCGATGGTGGCCCGGTCGGCGGGATTGCCCAGTAACCGGTTGGCCAAGGTATGCGAGCGACGATCGGCAGCGCCGGACGGGCTGACGCCGAGGTGTCCCAGCCCGGCCCGTCCCAGGTCCTCGACCAGGGCCAGCGGACCGGGGTGCACAATCTCCAAGGTGGTTGTCATTGCCACTCGCGGTGTCCTTTCCCTCGGTGGGCCGTCACGCGGCGCGGAACTGCACCGACAGGCCCGGGGTCAGCAAGGCCGGTTCGGGACGGTCGAGGTCCCACAACACGGCGTCGGTATGGCCGATCAGTTGCCAGCCGCCCGGCCACTGACGCGGATAGACGCCGCTGAATCGGCCCGCCAGCGCCACCGCGCCGGCTGGAACCGCGGCCCGCAACTCCTGGCGGCGCGGCACCTGAAGTCGCGGGTCGCCGCCGAGCAGATAGGCGAAACCGGGCGTGGATCCGCCGAAACCCACCAACCACGGTGCCGCGGTGTGGGCGTTGATGACCTGGGCGACGCTCAGGCCGGTGTGCTCGGCAACCTCGGCGAGGTCGGGTCCGTCATAGACGACGTCGATCACCACGTCCGCCCTGCCGTGCGGCGCGCGGGTCTGCACGGCAGCGGTGTCTACCTCTATTCGGCCCAGCGCGCGTCGGACGCCAGCCTGGTAACGGGGTGCGGCCAACGTCACCAGCACCGTGTGCGATGCCGGGACCACGTCGACCACCCCGGGCAGGGCCGCGGAATGAAGTGCTGCGGTCCACGCGAGGGCATCGACAGTCGACTCGCATTGCACCAGCAGGGCGGTGTCGCCGTAGTCGAGGACGGTGTCGATCGCGGTGGAATCCAATGCCACGCTCATGTCTTGACGGTAGCCCCGTCTCGCATCGAATAGTGATGCAGAACACAATTCTGCGGGGTATGCCAGAGGGGCCTTACCGAACGTGCAGAGTCGGGTCTATCCCGTGATCTTCGCGATCAGCCCCGGCAGCTGCCCGGCGACCAAGCGGTAGCTGAGCGGGGAGGCGAACGCGATCGCGCCGGCCTGGTCCTTGGTGGTGAAAACGCTGCGCGGTTCGCACCTGGCGATGTCGGGGTCTGTCTCTTATACA
>NZ_JRMK01000088.1:0-19052 GCF_000972925.1 Mycobacterium sp. UM_Kg1
GCGTTCTTCAGCAGCTCGCACTTCACTCGGAGGTCTTCGTCATGTCACCACGCCACGCCGTACCCAACGTCCGTGGTCAGTACAGCTAGTCGTCAACGAGACCGGGGCACGGCCCGCGACGAGGCGAGTGCGAACAGTCGCTGATAGCCCGATCCGGTGACGCGCGCGATGATATCCAGTGCCCAGGCATCCATTCCGATGAGAACACGGCCCTCCTTGCGGCGCACCGCGCTAAGGATCACCTGGGCGGCCTTCTCGGGCGTGGTGCTGGCCAGATGCTTGTCGAAGAACTCAGCCATCTCGGCTACATCGAGTCCCTCTGCGACGGTGGCATTGCGGGCGATCGCCGTTTTGATGCCGCCGGGATGGACCGTCGTCACCTTGACCGGATGCTTGGATCGCATCATCTCCTGACGCAGAGCCTCGGTGAACCCGCGAACGGCGAATTTCGCCGCGTTGTATGCCGCCTGGCCGGGTACAGCGACGAGCCCGAAAAGGCTGGACACGTTGACCACGTGACCGTCTCCGGACGCGATCAGGTAGGGCAGAAACGCCTTGGTGCCGTTGACCACACCCCAGAAGTCGACGTCCATCACCCGTTCGATGTCCTTGAACTCGGTGATCTCGACATCTCCGGAAAACGCGATCCCGGCGTTGTTGTAGATCTGGTTGACCTTGCCGAAGTGCTCGTTGACCTCTTGGGCGTAGACGAGGAATCGCTCCCGCTCGGTGACGTCCAGACGATCGGCTTTGACCGGCGCTCCGATTGCCTTCAGTTGCTGCTCGGTCTGCGCCAGACCTTCGATATCAACGTCACTGATCGCCAGGCTTGCCCCGGAACGACCCAGCTCCATCGCCAGCGCCCGCCCGATGCCCGATCCGGCTCCCGTGATGACAACGACTTTTCCGGCAAAGCCCTTCATGTGAACTCCCTTGAATCCGGTGACCGGACGAAGCTTATTCGATACCTCCGGTACCGGCTTCTCGGGTGGCAAGCCAACCGCGCCGAACGCCGAGGCTGCGTCTATGTCTCCTCGGCGTTCGGCTTCGTGGCTGCGCCGAACGCCGAGACTGCGTCTATGTCTCCTCGGCGTTCGGCTTCGTGCCTCAGCCGAACGCCGAGTCGATGATCTCCTGCTGTTCGACGGCGTGCACCTTCGACGACCCCGACGACGGCGCCGACATCGCGCGGCGCGAGATGCGCTTGATCCCGGTCAGCTTGTCCGGGAGCAGCTCCGGCAGCTCCAGGCCGAACCGCGGCCACGCGCCCTGGTTGGCCGGCTCCTCCTGCACCCAGAAGAACTGCTCGACGTTCGGGTAGCGGTCCAGGGTCTGCCCGAGGCGCCGCTTGGGCAGCGGGGCCAGCTGTTCGATCCGCACGATCGCGATGTCGTCGCGGCCGTCCTTGGCCTTGCGGGCGGCCAGCTCGTAGTACAGCTTGCCGCTGGTCAGCAACACCCGGGTGACCTTGTTGCGGTCGCCCTCGCCGTCCTCGTACGTCGGCTCTTCGAGCACCGACCGGAACTTGACGTCGGTGAAGTCCTTGATGTCGCTGATCGCCGCCTTGTTGCGCAGCATCGACTTCGGGGTGAACACGACCAGCGGCCGCCGGATGCCGTCGAGGGCATGCCTGCGCAGCAGGTGGAAGTAGTTCGACGGAGTCGAGGGCATCGCGATGGTCATCGAGCCCTCGGCCCACAGCTGCAGGAAACGCTCGATGCGCCCGGAGGTGTGGTCGGGGCCTTGGCCCTCATGGCCGTGCGGCAGCAGCAGCACCACGCTGGACAGCTGCCCCCACTTGGCCTCACCGGAGCTGATGAACTCGTCGATGATCGACTGGGCGCCGTTGACGAAGTCGCCGAACTGCGCCTCCCACAGCACCAGGGCGTCCGGGTTGCCCACGGTGTAGCCGTACTCGAAGCCCACGGCGGCGAACTCCGACAGCGGCGAGTCGTAGACCAGGAACTTTCCGCCGGTCGGGTTGCCGTCGGCGTCGGAGGCCAGCAGCTGCAGCGGGCTGAACTCCGCCCCGTTGGACTGGTCGATGATCACCGAATGCCGTTGCGAGAAGGTGCCGCGGCGGGTGTCCTGCCCGGACAGCCGGATCAGCTTGCCCTCGGCGACCAGCGAACCCAGCGCCAGCAACTCGCCGAACGCCCAGTCCACCTTGCCCTCGTAGGCCATCTCGCGGCGTCGCTCCAAAACCGGCAGTACGCGCGGGTGCACGGTGAAGCCCTCGGGGATCGCCATGAAGGCGTCCCCGATGCGGGCGAGCATCGCCTTGTCGACTGCGGTGTTCAGGCCGCGGGGCACCTGTTGCTCGGATTCCACCGACTCACTGGGCAGCGCGGCGTGCTTTTCCAGTTCGCGGATCTCGTTGAACACCCGCTCCAGCTGGCCGTGGTAGTCGCGAAGGGCGTCCTCGGCCTCTTTCAGCGAGATGTCGCCACGGCCGATCAGGTCTTCGGTGTAGCTCTTGCGGACGCTGGTCTTGGTGCCGATCACGTCGTACATGTAGGGGTTGGTCATCGACGGGTCGTCGCCCTCGTTGTGCCCGCGCCGGCGGTAGCACAGCATGTCGATGACGACGTCCTTGTGGAACTTCTGGCGGAAGTCCACCGCCAGCCGGGCCACCCAGTCGCAGGCCTCCGGGTCGTCGCCGTTGACGTGGAAGATGGGGGCGCCGATCATCTTGGCCACGTCGGTGCAGTACTCGCTGGAGCGCGAGTAGTCCGGCGCCGTGGTGAAACCGATCTGGTTGTTGACGATGATGTGGATGGTTCCGCCGACCCGGTAGCCGGGCAGCAGCGCCATGTTCAGCGTTTCGGCGACCACGCCCTGGCCGGCGAAGGCGGCGTCGCCGTGCAACATCATCGGCACCACCGAGAATGCCGGCTCCTCTTCGGTGCCCTCCGCGCCTCGGCCGAGCAGATCCTGGCGGGCCCGGACCAGCCCTTCGAGCACCGGGTCCACTGCCTCCAGGTGCGACGGGTTGGCGGTCAGGGAGACCTGAATGTCGTTGTCCCCGAACATCTGCAGGTACACGCCGGTGGCGCCCAAGTGGTACTTGACGTCGCCGGAGCCGTGCGCCTCGGCCGGGTTGAGGTTGCCCTCGAACTCGGTGAAGATCTGCGAATAGGGCTTACCGACGATGTTGGCCAGCACATTGAGCCGGCCGCGGTGCGGCATGCCGATGACAACCTCGTCCAGGCCGTGTTCGGCGCACTGGTCGATGGCCGCGTCCATCATCGGGATGACGGTCTCGGCGCCTTCCAGGGAGAAGCGCTTCTGGCCGACGTACTTGGTCTGCAGGAAGCTCTCGAACGCCTCGGCGGCATTGAGCTTGCTCAGAATGTACTTCTGCTGGGCCACCGTGGGTTTGACGTGCTTGACCTCGATGCGCTCCTGCAACCACTGCTGCTGCTCGGGCTCGAGGATGTGGGTGTACTCGACGCCGACGTGGCGGCAGTAGGCGTCGCGCAGCACCGAGAGGATCTCGCGCAGCTTGCGGATGTTGCCGCCGGGGACGCCTTCGACCTTGAACTCCCGGTCCAAGTCCCACAACGTCAGGCCGTGGCTCTGCACGTCGAGGTCCGGGTGGCTGCGGAATCGGGTGTTGTCCAGGCGCAGCGGGTCGATGTCGGCCATCAGGTGGCCCCGGTTGCGGTACGCGGCGATCAACTCCACCACGCGGGCGTTCTTGTCGACGACCGAGTCGGGGTTGTCCGTGCGCCACCGGACCGGCTCGTAGGGGATGGACAGCTCGAAGAAGATCTCGTCCCAGAACGCATCCGACAGCAACATCTCGTGCACGGTGCGCAGGAAGTCGCCCGATTCCGCGCCCTGGATGATGCGGTGGTCATACGTCGAGGTCAAGGTGATCACCTTGCCCACGCCCAGTTCGGCGATGCGCTGCTCGCTGGCACCCTGGAACTCAGCGGGGTACTCCATGGCGCCGACACCGATGATGGCGCCCTGGCCTGCCATCAGCCGGGGCACCGAGTGCACCGTGCCGATGGTTCCGGGGTTGGTCAGCGAGATGGTCACCCCGGAGAAGTCCTCGGCGGTCAGCTTGCCGTCGCGGGCCCGTCGCACAATGTCTTCGTAGGCGTCGACGAACTGCGCGAAGCGCAACGATTCGGCGCCTTTGATGGCGGCCACCACCAGGGAGCGCTTACCTCCGGCGCCCTGCAGATCGATGGCCAGTCCCAGGTTGGTGTGGGCCGGGGTGACGGCATTGGGCTTGCCGTCGATCTCGGCGAAATGCCGATTCATGTTGGGGAACTTCTTGACCGCCTGCACGATCGCATAACCGAGCAGATGGGTGAAGGAGATCTTGCCGCCGCGGTTCCGCTTGAGCTGGTTGTTGATGACGATGCGGTTGTCGATCATCAGCTTGGCCGGCACGGCGCGCACGCTGGTGGCGGTGGGCACCTCCAGGGAGGTGGACATGTTCTTGACCACGGCGGCCGCGGCCCCGCGCAGCACCTGATGCTCGTCGGCGGCCGCGGGCGCGGCCTGCGACGGCTTGGCGGCCGGCGCTGCAGGCTTGGGCGCCGGGGTGGCGGGCTTGGCGGGCTTGGCGGCCGGGGCGGCCGCTGCCGGAGCAGCCGGTGCCTGCGGCGCCGCTGCCGGAGCAGCCGGTGGTGCCAGGGGAGCCTGCTGAGTCACCGTCGGGGCGGGCGCAGGCGACCCGTCGCCGCGGTTCCCGTCGTGCTGGTAGTCGGCGAGGAACTCGTGCCAGCTCGGATCCACCGAGGAGGGATCCTCGCGGAATTTGCGGTACATCTCCTCGACTAGCCACTCGTTCTGACCGAAGGGTGAACTGATACCGCTCACGACAGCTTCTCGCCTCGATTCCTGGTCGTCCGGCGAGGCACTTTGCGCCCGCGCCCACCTGCCCTATAAAGGCTAGCCCCTCCCGGATATTCCGCCAGGATCGCGGCCGATTGTCCGTCGCCTGTCGCAGTCGGTCAGGCAGAGTGGGCGTCGTCGTCGGGTAGGGCCGGAACCAGGTGCAGGGGCACCGGCCACCGCTGGGCGGGCTCGCCGAACGCCTTACGGGCGTGACCGACGACCCTCTTGCCCATCAGGCGGTTGCCGATCGCCCCGATCACCGCACCCAGGCCGACCGGTAGCAGTTTGCCGAACGCCAAGGCCCCGCGGCGCAGGGTGAAGCGCTTGACGAAGTACTTCAGCATCCGGGAGTTCAGCTCGCGGACCGCCGGCAGCGGCAGGGCGGCGACACCGGCGGAGCCTTCGGCGAGCCACGCGCCGCTGGTACGGCCCGTGCCGAGCAGCTCGCCCAGCGCGCCCTTACCCCGGTCGCCCACCAGCACCGCCAGCACCAGCGCCCGCCGCCGCTCGTGGTCGTCCACCGGAATGCCGTGCACCTGTGCCACCGACAGCACGAAGAACGCGGTGGCCTCCAGGAACACTGCGGTTTCGCCGGCCACCGCCGACAGTGCCATCAGGGTGCCGATAGCCGGTACCGCCGCGGTGGCGCCCACCGCGGCGCCGGTGGCCGTCGACGCGGCCAGGTAACGCTTCTCCAGCTTCGCGATGATCTGGGCCGGGCTGGCGTCGGGATCGGCCCGGCGCAGTCGCTCCAGGTAGGCGCGTACCGCCGGACCCTGCACCCGTTCGCTGCCCTCGATGACCCGCGCCAACGCCCGGGCCGCCATGGTGGGCTTACCCTCCCCGGAGGTCGGTGATGGAGCCTGCGCCGACTTCCGCCGTCGAAAGATGCCCATGGTTGCCTCCCGTTTGGTGCGGTGCCCTTCAGGCTAACGCGCCGGCGACCGTCGGCCCGGCGAACGAAGCGGGCACCGCCGGACGGCCCAGCGTCCCATCGGCGATCCGAGTTGTTCGTGACCACATCTGTCCGTAGCGTCGGACGCGGTGGCTTGATGCCCCCAACAGCACCGCGCAGCGATGAGAGGGGCGGCGCTTGAGCGGCACGATCAGCCGGTTTGGGCCCGGGGAGCACTCGGAACGCGCCGAATCCGCGCGCTCGGGTGCGGTGCGCTCAGCCGAGCCGGTCAACCCGTGGAACGCGCTGTGGGCGATGCTGCTCGGCTTCTTCGTGATCCTGGTCGATTCCACCATTGTCGCGGTCGCCAACCCGAGCATCATGACGTCGCTGGGCGTGGGTTACGACACCGTGATCTGGGTTACCAGTGCCTACCTGCTGGGCTACGCGGTGCCGCTGCTGGTGGCCGGCCGCCTCGGCGACCGGTTCGGTCCGAAGAACCTGTACCTGATCGGCCTGGCGGTGTTCACCGCGGCGTCGCTGTGGTGCGGTCTGGCCGGGGGAATCGCGATGTTGATCGCCGCGCGCACGGTGCAGGGGATCGGGGCGGCACTGCTCACCCCGCAGACCCTGTCGGTGATCACCCGCACCTTCCCGCCGGATCGGCGCGGCGCGGCAATGAGTGTCTGGGGTGCCACCGCGGGCGTGGCGACGCTGATCGGTCCGCTGGCCGGTGGCGTGCTGGTGGACCGACTCGGCTGGGAGTGGATCTTCTTCATCAACGTCCCGATCGGCGCAATCGGCCTGGTCCTGGCGATCGTGTTGATCCCGGATCTGCCGGTGCACCGCCATCGCTTCGACCTGCTGGGCGTCGCGCTGTCGGGAGCCGGGATGTTCCTGATGGTGTTCGCCCTGCAAGAAGGCGAATCCCAGGGCTGGGCGCCGTGGATCTGGGCTCAGTTGGTCGGCGGCCTGTGCTGCATGGCGGCCTTCGTCTACTGGCAGGCCGTCAACAAGGGCGAACCGCTGGTGCCGCTGCGGATCTTCCGCGATCTCGACTTCGGGCTGGCCAACGTCGGGGTGGCCGTCATCGGCTTCGCCGCCACCGGGATGGTGCTGCCGGCGATGTTCTACGCCCAAGCGGTGTGCGGCATGACGCCGACGCGCTCAGCGCTGCTGACCGCACCGATGGCGATCACCTCCGGGGTGCTGGCCCCAGTCGTGGGACGCATCGTGGACAGGGCACACCCCCGGGCGGTGGTCGGTTTCGGTTTCTCGATGCTGGCCATCGGGCTCACCTGGCTCTCGATCGAGATGACGCCGCTGACCCCCATCTGGCGGCTGGTGCTGCCCTTCACGGCGATCGGCGTCGGCATGGCGTTCATCTGGTCGCCGCTGGCGACCACCGCAACGCGCAACCTGCCGCCGCAGCTGGCCGGTGCCGGTTCGGGGGTTTACAACGCAACCCGCCAGGTCGGTGCCGTGCTGGGCAGCGCCGGTATGGCCGCCTTCATGACCTCTCGGATCGCCGCGGACCTGCCCGCCATGCCGGGTGAGACACGCCCCGGGGATGCCGCCGGGGTCTTGCACCTACCGGAGTTCCTGCACGAGCCGTTCGCGCTGGCGATGTCGGAGGCCACGCTGTTACCGGCATTCGTCGCCCTGTTCGGCGTCCTCGCCGCGCTGTTCATGGTCGGTTACGTGATCGAGCCGGCACGCCGCACCGCCGGACGCGGGGGCCAGGCCGGGGATGCCGCCCGCCGAGGCGACCAGCCGACCGAGCCGATCCCGGTCATGGCCCCGCACCACGCTGTTCGCCCGTCTTCGGCCGATGACCCGGCGACCGAGCCGCTGACGGTCGAGATCGTGCGGCCGGCGCTTGCCGAAACTGCGCCGGCACGGCGTCCCAACGGTGTCAGCGGCGATGCGCAACGTCAGATTCGGCCCGCCACCAACGGGGCACCGGTGCCCGACGTGCTGGCCAAATTCGGGATCACCGGCAACAGCCCGTCGCGCCGCAACCGGCACTATCGGGAGGATCCCGGTGACACCGCGACGGTGGGACGGCACGCGCGGCGGTGGTGAGGCAGCCCGGCTACCGGGTGGTGTTGCCGACGATCTCCACGCCGGTGCCGTTCCAGTGGAACTTCACCACCCCGGCTATGCCCGGGATACCGCTGGCGTTGCGCAGGGCCACCGTGTCGGGCGTGCACTGCGCCAGGTCGATGCCGCTGAATCCGTAGGTGTCCGGCACGGCCTGGGACAGGAACTCGCCGCGGTGAAACAGCACGGCGCGGGTACCGGGACGCTCGGAGTTGGTGTTCGCCTTCACGATCACCGCCGATATGTCGGTGCAGGTGTTGTAGTTGCCGGCCACCGGTTCCGGGCTCCACGGTTGCCCGCTGCGCGGGTCGCGCGGCAGCGCGGAGACGGCCTGGGCGATCGCCGGGGCGGCCAGGTCGACCGCACACGGATCGGCGGGCGGGCCGCTCGGGGCCGGGGACTGCGCGACCGGTGCCTGCGGCGGCGCGGCGGTCGGGCTGGTGTTCTCGGGCGTCTTGGCGACGGTGGAGTCGCCCGAGCCGCAACCGGCCAGCAGGGCGCCGGTCAGCGCGGCGATCACTACGGACATTCTGACGGCACCCGGCACACCGGGCACCGTACCGTCCGCCGGCCGACCGGCCGGGGAGGCGTGGCCGACCGGCAGGCTTCGGCGAGCCGGGTCGAGCGCGGCACGGGCAGGGCTCGGTTGCCCGTAGACTGCTAAGCGCTATGACCTCGCCTGATGCCCCCGTTGAGCCTGTCTCGGACCCGTCCGCCCCGTCCATCTCGGACTCCACTCCGACCTTCGCCGACCTGCAGATTCACCCTTCGGTGCTGCGGGCCGTCGCCGATGTCGGCTATGAGACGCCCTCGGCGATTCAGGCCGCGACCATCCCCGCCCTGCTGGAGGGCTCCGACGTCGTCGGGCTGGCCCAGACCGGCACGGGCAAAACCGCCGCGTTCGCCATCCCGATCCTGTCGCGCATCGACACCTCCAGCAAAGCCACCCAGGCGCTGGTGCTCGCGCCCACCCGCGAGTTGGCACTGCAGGTGGCCGAGGCGTTCGGGCGTTACGGCGCGCACCTGCCGCGGATCAACGTGCTGCCGATCTACGGCGGGGCCTCTTACACCGTGCAGCTGTCGGGGCTCAAGCGCGGCGCGCAGGTCGTGGTCGGCACGCCGGGCCGGGTCATCGACCACCTGGAACGGGGCAGCCTGGATCTGTCGCACCTGGACTACCTGGTGCTCGACGAGGCCGACGAGATGCTGCAGATGGGCTTCGCCGAAGACGTCGAACGCATCCTGGCCGACACTCCCGAGTACAAGCAGGTGGCCCTGTTCTCGGCGACCATGCCCGCGGCCATTCGCCGTATCACCAGCCGCTACCTGCACGACCCGGTCGAAGTCACCGTCAAGGCGAAAACCACCACGGCGGAGAACATCTCGCAGCGCTACATCGAGGTCGCCGGTCCGCGCAAGATGGACGCCCTGACCAGGGTGCTCGAAGTCGAGCCCTTCGAAGCGATGATCGTCTTCGTCCGTACCAAGCAGGCCACCGAGGAGGTCGCCGAAAAGCTGCGCGCCCGCGGGTTTTCCGCGGCGGCCATCAACGGAGATATCGCCCAGGCGCAGCGCGAGCGCACCATCACTGCACTGAAGAACGGCAGCATCGACATCCTGGTCGCCACCGATGTCGCCGCCCGTGGCCTGGACGTCGACCGCATCTCCCACGTGGTCAACTACGACATTCCCAACGACCCCGAGGCCTACGTGCACCGGATCGGGCGCACCGGCCGGGCCGGGCGGTCGGGAACCGCGCTGCTGTTCGTCAGCCCCCGCGAACGCCATCTGCTGCGGCTCATCGAAAAGGTGACGCGTCAGAAGCTGGTCGAGTCCGAGCTGCCCAGCGTGGACGACGTCAACGCCCAGCGGGTCGCGAAATTCGCCGACGCGATCACCAGTCACCTCAGCGCCCCGGGCATCGAGTTGTTCCGCCGCCTGGTCGAGGACTACAGCCGCGAGCACAACGTCCCGATGGCCGACATCGCCGCCGCACTGGCGGTGCAGTCCCGGGACGGCGAGGCGTTCCTCATGGTGGAACCACCGCCGGACAAGCGACGCGAACGCGTCAAGGCGGGCAGGGAAGGCGGCCGGGATGACCGCAAGGGCCCCCCGAAGGACGGATTCGCCACCTACCGGATCTCGGTCGGCAAGCGGCACAAGGTCAACCCGGGTGCCATCGTCGGGGCGCTGGCCAACGAAGGCGGCTTGCACCGCAGCGATTTCGGCAACATCAGCATCAAGGTGGACCACTCGCTGGTGGAGCTTCCGGCCAAGCTGTCCGGCAAGACACTCAAGGCGTTGGAGCAGACCCGGATTCAGGGACAGCTGATCAACCTGAGTCGGGAACGGCCGTCCGGTAAGCCCAGTCGTCGTCCTGAAGGCGGGCACCGGAAACGCAACGAATGACCCTGCCGCGCGAGGAGGTCGCCCAGGGCGGGCTCGAGCAGATCGACCATGTCGATCGGGTCGCGTCGCTGACCGGTGTGCGTGCGGTGGCCGCGATTCTGGTGGTCGGAACCCACGCGGCCTACACCACCGGCAAGTACACCCACGGCTACGCGGGGCTGCTGGGTTCGCGCATGGAGATCGGTGTGCCGATCTTCTTCGTGCTCTCCGGTTTCCTGCTGTTCCAGCCGTGGGTTCGGGCGACGGCGTTCGGGACGCCCGAACCCTCGGTGCGGCGCTACGCCTGGCATCGGGTGCGGCGCATCATGCCCGCCTATGTGGTCACGGTGCTGCTGGCCTATGTGATCTACCACTTCCGCACCGCCGGCCCGAACCCCGGCCATACCTGGATCGGGCTGCTGCGCAACCTGACGCTGACCCAGATCTACACCGACAACTACATGTTCGGATACCTGCATCAGGGCCTCACCCAGATGTGGAGCCTGGTGGTCGAGGTCGCCTTCTATGTGGTGTTGCCCCTGCTGGCCTACCTGACATTGGTATGGCTGTGCCGGCGACAGTGGCGGCCGGGGCTGCTGCTGGCCGGGCTGGCCGCCGCGGCCGCGATCACGCCGCTGTGGTTGACGCTGGTGCACGTGACCGACTTCCTTCCCGACGGCGCCCGGCTGTGGCTGCCGGGTTACCTGGCCTGGTTCGTGGCCGGGATGGTGCTCGCTGTGCTGCGGGCCATGGGTGTGCGGTGCTATGGATTCGTCGCGATTCCGCTGGCGCTCATCTGCTATGTCATCGCCTCCACCCCGATCGCCGGGGAGCCCACCACCTCACCGGCCAAGTTGTCCGAGGCGCTGGTCAAGGCCGGGTTCTACGCGGCGATCGCCGCGCTGATGGTGGCGCCGCTGGCGTTGGGCAACCGGGGCTGGTATGCGCGCCTGCTGGCGAGCCGGCCGATGGTGTGGCTGGGGGAGATCTCCTACGAGATCTTCCTGGTGCACCTGGTGCTGATGGAGGTGGTGATGGTGCAGGTGCTGCGCACCCCCGTCTACACCGGCTCGATGGCGGCCCTGTTCGTGCTCACCATGGCGGTCACCGTCCCGGTGGCCTGGCTGCTGCACCGGTTCACCCGGGTGCGGAGTTGAGCCGGCCGGGCGACACCACGACCGGCACCACGAACTGTCGCAGCATCGCCCGTTCCTCCTCGGCGTCGCGGCCGGGAAAGCTCAGCAGCGAGGTCAGCACCCGCACCACCCAGCGGGCGCGCGCCGGCACCGTGTCGCTGTCCTGACCATCCAGCCCGGACAGGAAGGACGTGACCATCACGGTGATGACCTCGGACTGCGCAGCCATGGTGGCACCGATCGGCGGGCCGCTCTCGGCGAACCACGATGCCAGGGCCGGGTTGTTGCGCACCAGCGCCAGGGATTCGGTGATCCCGGCTACCAGCCGCTCCGCCGGATCATCTATACCGGCCAGCCGCTGGGTCAACTGGTGATACAGCGCATTGGCCCACCGGTGCGCATAGGCGGTGTGCAGCGCGTCGCGACTCTCGAAGTACCGATACAACGTGGCGCGCGAACATCCCGCCGCGCGGGCGATCTCGTTCATGCCCACCGAAGCGGGATCCTGTTCGGCGAACAATTTCTCGGCCGCATCGAGAATCTTCTCGGCGGCCAGTTCACCGCGCTGATCGGACAGCCAGGACCGCCCAGCCATCACGACCCGACGGTGAACGGTACCGAGATTGGACGCCGCACGTAACTGCCGCCGGCCCAGACGATCCCGGATTCGTCGATCGTGTAGTCCGGACAGCGGGCCAGCAGTTCCTCCAGCGCCACCCGTGCCTGCATCCGTGCCGCCTGGTTGCCGATGCAGTGGTGGGCGCCGTAGCTGAAAGTCAGGATCTGGTGCGGCTTGCGCAGCACGTTCAGTTCGCCGGCGTCCGGGCCGAACTGGCGTTCGTCACGGTTACCCGAGCCGTAGAGCAGCAGCACCTTGCGGTCGGCGGGAATGGTGGTGTCGCCGACGGTTACGTCCCGGGTGGTGGTTCGGGCCAGCCCCTGCACCGGGGAGGTCAGCCGCAGCAACTCCTCGACGGCGTCGCGGACCAGCTCCGGCTTGTCGACGAGCAGCTGACGCTGATCGGGGTGCTGCTGCAGCAGTTGCACTGAGCCGCCGAGCATTCCGGTGGTGGTGTCGTTGCCGCCGGTGACCATGGTGAAGGTGAAGGCCAGTACCGACAGCAGTCCCTGGACATCGCCGTCAGCGCCCAGGCCCGCCGCCACCAGGTGCGAGACAGTGTCATCCTGCGGGTCGGTGCGGCGGCGTTCGATGAGCCCGCCGAAGTAGGCCATCATCTGTCCGACCGCTTCCCCGGCCGAGGCCACGCCGTCTTCGCTGACGGTGGCCGCCACCACCGCGTCGGTCCAGCCGTCGAACTGGTCGCGGTCTTCCTCGGGTACGCCCAGGTAGTGGGCGACCACCATCGAGGGCAGCGGTTTGAACAGTTCGGCGACGATGTCGCCGCCGCCGTTGGCCTTGAGCCGCTCCAGGCGTTCGACCACGAACTGGCGCACCTTGGGCTCGAGCAGCTCGACCTGTCGCGGCATGAAGCCGCGGGCTACGAGTTTGCGAAACTCGGTGTGTACCGGGGGATCCTGCATCACCATCGGCGGGTTGTCGGCAAGGCCGATCATCTCCAGCTCGCGGTAGTTGATGGTCAGTCCCTGGGCGGACGAGAAGGTCTCATGGTCGGCGGCGGCCGCCCAGATGTCGGCGTGCCGGGACATCACGTAGTAGTCCTGATCCGGGGCGCCCGGCGGAACCACGTGGTGGACCGGGTCGTGGTCGCGCAGGGCGGCGTACATCGGCCAGGGGTTGGGCCAGGTGTCGGCGTTGCAGAGCTCGAACTTCGGATGAGACAGCGCGGTCGTCATGTCTCATTGATACGACAGCAGTTCAGCTGGTGTCAATGCCTAAAAGTGATCTGCGTCGCCGTGTCGGGTCAGATCCCCGAACCCGGGTTGAGGATGTTCAGCGGGTCCAGCGCGGTCTTGACCCGCTGGTTGAGCGCCATCACCTCCGGCCCCAACTGGCCGGCCAGCCAAGGCCGCTTCAAGCGGCCCACGCCGTGCTCACCGGTGATGGTGCCGCCCAGCGCCAGGGCCAGATCCATGATCTCGCCGTAGGCCAGCTCGGCGCGCCGCAGATTCTCGGGATCGCTCGGGTCGTGCACGATCAGCGGGTGGGTGTTGCCGTCTCCGGCGTGGGCGATCACCGAGATCAACAGCGAACGCTCCGCGGCGATCTTCTCGATGCCGGTGATCAGCTCCGCCAGCCGCGGTACCGGCACCCCGACGTCCTCGAGCAGCAGCGGGCCTTTCGCCTCGACCGCCGGGATGCAGAATCGCCGGGCCGCGACGAAACCTTCGGCCTCGACCGGGTCGGCGGTGGAGAACACCTCCTTGGCGCGGTGCTCGGCGAACACCCGGGCCATCAGCTCGACATCCTCGGCCCCGGCGTGACCGCGCTCGTCGGAGGCCGCCACCAGCATGGCCGCGGCGTCGCGGTCCAGCCCCATGCGCAGCTGGTCTTCGACGGCGTTGATCGCCGCGCCGTCCATGAACTCCAGCATCGACGGGCGCAGCCGACCGGACACGTCGAGTACCGCCTCGGCCGCGGCGCTGACCGAGTCGAAGGTGGCCACCACCACCGAGGATGCGGGCTGGGCCGGCAGCAGTCGCAACGTCACCTCGGTGATCACGCCGAGGGTGCCTTCGCTGCCGACGAACAATTTGGTCAGGGACAGCCCGGCGACGTCTTTGAGGCGCGGCCCGCCCAGGCGCACGGCGGTGCCGTCGGCAAGCACCACCTGCAGGCCCAGCACGTAATCGGTGGTGACGCCGTATTTGACGCAGCACAGCCCGCCGGCGTTGGTGGCGATGTTGCCGCCGATGCTGCAGATCTCGAACGACGACGGGTCCGGCGGGTACCACAAGCCGTATGCCGCGACCGCCTTCTTCACCTCGGCGTTGAACAGCCCGGGCTGGCACACCGCGGTACGGGTGACCGGATCCACGGTGATGTCACGCATTTTCTCGGTGCACAGCACGATCCCGCCGTCGATCGCCGTGGCACCGCCGGACAACCCACTGCCCGCGCCGCGCGTCACCACCGGAATGCGGTGCGCGGTGGCCCAGCGCAGGACCGTCTGCACCTGCTCGGTGCGCAGCGGGCGGACCACCGCCAACGGCTGGCCCGCCCGGGGATCCAGCGCGTTGTCCTGCCGATAACCCGCGGTGATCGTCGGGTCGGTGACCACCATGCCCTCGGGCAGATCGGCTGTGAGCAGGGCCAGTGCATCGGTGTTCACCCAGGCGATCCTAGTTGCGGGCGCACCCCCGGGGGGGATCAGCTCGTCACCAGGCCGCCGAGGGTGCCGATCAGGCCGAGCGCCGGATCCAGCAGGTACACCTGGACCCCGCTGACATCGAACAGCAGTTGGATGGCCTCCCCGATAGGGCCTTCGATCGCGGTGAAAGCGGTGAACGGGTTGATGACGTCGTTGAGCCACGACACCGCCTGGGCGTACGGTTCGCCGATCTCGGTGGCAGTCCAGGCGCGCGCGTCGTCGAACAGCTCCATGAGTTCGGCGTAGCCCGGCAGGTCCGCGCCGAACAGCGCCAAGGCGTTGTCCGCGCCCTGCACGACGGCCCTGGTGAAATCGACCAGGAACGTTGCCGGGTCGATGATCGGAATGAGTTGTGCGGGAACCGGTTCGCCGAACGGAATCGACCTGTCGTAGCCCGCTTCGACGATCACCCGCAGTGCCGGCTGCACAATCTCCAGCCAGGACTCCGGTACCCCCAGGGTCCGCAGGGGGCTCAGCAGCGGCAGCTCGGCGGTCGGGATGAAATAGAACGTGGTGTCGCCCGTCACCTGCCGGACGATGTCGCTCGAGCCCGGAACGTATTCGTCGACGAACGGGCCGACCAGCGGCTGCGACGGTGGCCAGATCGCCGGAACGAGCTGTGGCAGTGGACCATCGCCGTAGCCGCCATGGGTGTAGAGGAATCCGAGGAAGGCGTTGAGAACCGCGACCAGATTGATGGGGTACTGCGGAAAGTCCGCGTTGGCGTCGTATTGCGCTGCCACGTCGATGGTGGCGATACCGCCATCGGTCGGCGCCGCTCCGTTGAAGTTCAGCCCCGGCATGCCCGGGATCACCAGGCCGTCGAAGCGTTCGAGGAATCCGCCGTTGGGCCGGTTGCCCGAGCCGAGGAGCAAAAACGTCACGTCGGGGTCGGCTTGCCCCGACTGCATCAGGTTGATCTTCTCCAGCACCGCGATCTGCGCGCTCTGCGAATATCCCGACACCACATAGGGCTGGCCGTCGGGCTGCTGCGCCATCGCGGCCGCGAGGTTCGCCAGACCGGTGGGAATCGACGTGCTGGCCCCGGATGCGGGGTAGGGGACCACCACCGGGACATGATCCGCGCCGGTGGCCGGGTTGATGTAGTCGGCGACTATGGCGTCCTGCCACCGTTGGCTCGGGGTCGGCATGAAGGTGCCGCCCATGATCAGCGCCGTCTGTGCGTCGTCCGGGGTGCCGGCGTGCGCCGGTACCACCGGCGCCGCGAACGCCACCGACGCGCCGCACAGCAGCGTCGCAAGCAACCGGCGCGAAGGCCAGCGTCGACCCACGTCTGGCCCCCTTGTCTCCGGTGAGGGGTCAACTATGTTTGAGAATCTCTCAGAAATCAAGACCGTTTGACCACTCCGAGCTGCGGGCGGGCACAGTGGACGCATGCTCAACCATCCGCGCACGGGTCAGCCGTTCGAGTCGCCGGTGCTGCCCGGGACCGGCTGGCCCGGCGACCTGGCCACCTCGCACACTCCGCCGGCGGCCGACGCCGCGCAGGTGGTGACGCTGGCCGGTCAGTCCGAGGCGATCGATCAGCTCGACGCGCTGGTCAGCGTATGCCGGGCCTGCCCGCGGCTGGTGGACTGGCGCGAGGAGGTGGCGGTCACCAAGCGGAAGTCCTTTGCCGACCAGCCCTATTGGGGCCGGCCGGTGCCCGGCTGGGGCTCGGGTAAACCCAAGATCGTGATCGTGGGTCTGGCCCCAGCCGCCAACGGCGCCAACCGCACCGGCCGGATGTTCACCGGCGACCGGTCCGGCGACCAGTTGTACGCCGCGCTGTACCGCGCCGGACTGGTCAACCAACCGACCAGCGTCGACGCTGCGGATGGCTTGCACGCCAACGGTATCCGGATCACCGCCCCGGTGCGGTGCGCTCCGCCGGACAACGCTCCCAGCACTGTCGAGCGCAACACCTGTGCACCGTGGATCGACGCCGAATGGCAGCTGATCGCCCCGTCGGTACGGGTGATCGTCGCTTTGGGCGGGTTCGCCTGGCAGACCGCGCTGCGCATTGCCGCGGACCCCGTGCCCAAGCCCAAGCCGAAGTTCGGCCACGGCGTGGTCGTCGGTCTGGGGCCGGCGTTGCACCTGCTGGGCTGCTATCACCCCAGTCAGCAGAACATGTTCACCGGCCGGTTGACCCCGGCGATGCTGGACGACATCTTTGCGCAGGCCTCGGCGCTGGCGGGACTATCCGGCTGACTTCCGGTGTTGACTAGGGGCGTGCGACTCTCCGTTCTCGATCTCGTCCCGGTCCGCACCGACCAGACCACCGCCGACGCGTTGGCGGCGACGGTGCGGCTGGCCCAGACTGCCGACCGCCTCGGTTTCACCCGGTACTGGGTGGCCGAGCACCACAACATGCCCTCGGTGGGGGCCACCAGCCCGCCGGTAGTGCTGGCCTACCTCGCCGCGCAGACGGCGCAGGTGCGGCTGGGATCGGGTGGGGTCATGCTGCCCAACCACGCTCCGCTGGCGGTGGCCGAACAGTTCGCGCTGCTGGAGGCCGCCGCCCCGGGGCGCATCGATTTGGGGATCGGCCGGGCGCCGGGTTCGGACCCGGTCACCTCGGTCATGTTGCGGGGCAATCGAAGCGGCGCTCCGGACGAAGACGTCGCGAACTTCCCCGACTACCTCGACCATGTGCGGGCGATGATGAGCAGCCGCGGCGTGCAGGTCCAGCTGCGCGACGGCGACTATCTGCTCAAGGCCACCCCGGCCGCCGCCGGCGAGCCGCGACTGTGGCTGCTGGGTTCAAGCATGTATTCGGCCCGGCTCGCCGCGGCCAAAGGGCTGCCGTACGTCTTCGCCCACCACTTCTCCGGCCAGGGCACCGAGGAGGCGCTGGCGTACTACCGGGCCAACTTCACCCCGAGTGAGGTGTGCGCGGCCCCGACGACGTTCCTGACCGTCAACGCCGCCGTTGCCGAAACCCGCGCCGAGGCAGAGGCTTTGATGCTGCCGAACCTGCAGATGATGGCCAGGCTGCGGACCGGGCGACCGCTGGGTCCGGTCGATGTGGTCGAGGACGCGCTGGCGGCGGTGGTCTCCGACGCCGAACAACGCATCATCGACAGTGGGCTGCGGCGCGCGGTCGTCGGCGCCCCGGACGAGGCAGCCGAGCAGGTCCGGGCGCTGGCGGATCGATTCGGCGTCGACGAGGTGATGATCAACCCGGTCGCCTCGGCGCGTCGCGGCACCGACCCGGCCACTGCTCCGGGCCGGGAACGCACCTGCGAGCTGTTGGCCAAGGAGCTGCTGTAAGCCTCAGCGGTTGATGATCGTCATCCCGTATCCGCTTGGGCGGTAATCGATGTAGATGGGATTCACCGAGAACGGGTAGTAGCCGCTGTTGGCCGCGCCACCGGAAGTCACCCACGGCCCGTTTCCGGCAGAGGTGGTGTAGGAGTACAGCAGCGTCTCGCCGTCGGAGCTGTACACCGAGATCACCGTGCCCGCCGGCACCTGCGAACCGACTCCGAGGCTGGGGACCAGTGACTGCGGGATGCTGCCGTACATGCCGCCCGAGTCGATCGAGGTGGAGACGGCCACCGGCGGACCGCCGTTGATGGACACCATCGTATCGACGTAGGGCGACCCGGAAACCGCGGTCTCGGGGGTCAGCGGATTCGGGCCGAAGATCACCTGGCCGGTCTGGTCGTCGATGAGCACGCCCTGGTTGAGCGAGCCGGGCAGCGCCGAGATGATGGTCGAGGTTCCCGCGTAGCCGTTGTTGGGGCCGATACCCAGCACACCGACGATGCCGTACCGGTCGAAGTACTGCGTCATCAGGGCGTTCGACCCGGAGGTCACCACGTTGACGCCGGTGGGCTCGGTGACCAGCTCATCCGGGCAGTCGCCGACCTTGTCGCAGAACCCGACCGTGGTGCTGTAGGTCTGGTAGCCGTAGCTGGCTCCGCCCAGGCCGGCGTAACTGGCGCTGCCGGTCAGCTTCACGTCGCCGAGGTTGCCGTTGACGGCGCGGTTGAGGATCGTCAGGCCGGTGGAGCCGGTGTCGATCTGGACCGGCACCGGCGGCCCGCCGTTGATCGAGATGTAGACGATCGGGCTGATGCCACCGCTTTGCAGATACAGCGGAATCGCGACGTTGACCGGGCCGTCCGGGCCGCCCCGCTCCCCGGCAGCCGCACCGCCGGACCCCGCGCCGCCCTCGCCTCCGGCGCCGTTGGCGCCGTTGCTGCCGACCGCACCGCCCCGGCCGCCGTCGCCGCCGTCGCCGCCGTCACCGCCACGGGCACCGGCCCCGCCGGCGGCCACCGCGCCGGCGGCCCCGCCGTCGCCGCCGTCACCGGCCGCCCCGCCGTGGACGTTCGTTCCGGTCAGGGTGGACTCTGTCTCTTATACACATCT